>JAYTZB010001066.1:0-11103 GCA_043742085.1 Polyangiaceae bacterium | reverse complement strand
CGCGCCGATCATCCGGCGCTCCAGGCGGTGCTGCGTGTCGACCGCGCGGGCGAGCGGATCTGGCTGGCGGCGCCGCGAGGGGCTCCGCTCGCGGGGAAGCTCAACCCGACGCAGGCCGCGACGCTGCGCGACGCGCTCGTGCGGCTCCACGAGATCGGAGAGACCCACGGGAGCGTCGATCCCGAGCACGTGATCGTCGACGAGAACGGCGCCGTCGTCCTCGCGTTCACGCCCGCCCCCGATGCGTCGGCTACGGCCGACCTCGATCGTCTCGGCCTGGCCCGCCTGACCTCGGCGTGACCGCGGCGTACCTCGGCGTGAGCTCGGCCTGACCCAAAACTTGCCGGGAGCGCCCGGTGTGTGTTGGATCTCGCTCCATGCGCCTCTCCTGCCCTGCGTTCGTGATCGCGCTCTCCCTCGGCTCGTTCGCGTTCGTCGCGTGCGGCGGCGAAGCTCCGCCCGCGAACACCCCGGCGGACGCGACGGCGGCGGCTGCGAAGGCGACCGCGCCGACGACCACTGCTGCGGCGATGCCGGTGACGACCACCTCGCTACGCCGCTCGCAGGTGAAGCAAGGCATCGCGCGCGGCCTCGGGTACTTCCTCCAGAACGTGAGCGTCGAGGACTATCCGGTCATGCGCGGCAGCAAGTTCTACGGCTTCAAGATCAAGGAGATCAACGCAGAGCTGGGCGTCGACCTGCGGCCTGGTGACGTCGTGATGCGCGTGAACGGCCTGTCGATCGAGCATCCCGAAGAGGCCGACGCCGCCATGCGCAGCCTCGAGAAAGCTCCCGCGTTGCGCGTCGACTTCGAGCGCGACGGCAAGCCGAGGACCCTCGAGCTCCCCATCACCGAGAACTGAGAAGCGAGCCGCGGAGACGCGCGCCTACTTGAACGCCGCGAGATACGCCTCGTGGATCCGGTGATGCACGTCCTCGACCGTCCCCGTGCCGTCGATGACGACGATGCGGTCGTTGGGCATGTGCTTCGCGAGGTCGCGGTAGAACTGCGCGAGCGCGCGCTGCACCTCGTTCTGCTCGTAGAGCTGCGCGGGCTCGCCGCGCGTCTGGCGGCGCACCGCCGCGAGATCGGGCGCGAGGTCGAGCACGATGGTCAGGTCGGGGCGCATCGCGTAGCGATTCAGCGTGCGGATCCACTCGACGGCGTTCTCACCGCCGCTGCCGCTGCTCACGCTCTGGTACGCGAGGCTCGACGCGTCGTAGCGGTCGGAGATCATGACGCCGCCGTGGGCGAGGAAAGGCTCGATGTCGCATTCGACGTGGTCCATCCGATCGGCGGCGAAGAGCAGCGCCATCGTCGCCCAGCCCGGCGCTCGACGCTCCAGAGCGACGATGCGACCGGTCAGCACCTGGCGGATGAGCGCGCCGATCGGCCCGTCGCTCGGCTCGCGCGTGGAGCGAACGGGAAGTCCGCCGTCGGCGCGCAATCGATCCGCGAGGCGCGCGACTTGCGTGGTCGTTCCCGCGCCGTCGATCCCCTCGAGCACCACGAACCGTCCCTTGCGCGCTTCCACCATGCTCGCTCGATAACCGAGCTACCGGCGGGCGTCACTAGGCGGCGGATCCTCACCGAGAACGACGTTGTCGATGAGCCGTGTCGTGCCGATACGGCAAGCGATCGCGAGGACCGCCCGCGCACCGACATCGGCGCCATCGTCGAAGGGCACGAGCGCGTCGGCAGCGGCGATGGTGACGTAGTCGATCGACGTCGCGACGCGCTGCACCTCTGCGTGCGCGAGCTGCCGGAGCACACCAGCTCGTCGCTCCCCTGCTCCGAACGCGCGCGCCGACGCGGATAGTCCGCGCGATAGCGCGAGCGCCTTCCTGCGATCCTCGGCGGAGAGATACGCGTTGCGCGAGCTCATCGCGAGACCGTCGGCCTCGCGCACGATCGGGAAGCCGACCACCTTCACCGGGAGGAAGAGGTCGATGGCGACGCGCCGCAGGATCGCGAGCTGCTGGTAGTCCTTCTTGCCGAAGACCGCGGTGCACGAGCCGGCGATCGCGAAGAGCTTGGTCACGACCGTCGCGACGCCCTCGAAGTGCCCGGGCCGATGAGGGCCGCAGAGATGCGCTGCGAGGGCGCCGACACGGACGCGCGTCTCGTCGCCCGGCGGATACATCGCGGACACGTCGGGGGCGAACACGGCAGACGCGCCGGCGAGCCTGGCGACGTCACTCGCGAGGTCGCGCGGGTAGCGCGAGAAATCTTCGTTCGGGCCGAACTGGGTGGGGTTCACGAAGATGGAGACGACGACGAAATCCGCATGACGGCGGGCCTCTTCGACGAGCGCGAGATGGCCTTCGTGCAGGGCTCCCATGGTGGGAACCAGCCCGACGCGTTGACCGCGGGCGCGGACCGCGTCGCAGGCTGCCCGGGCAGCATCGGGTGTGTCGACGACGATGGGGTGCGCCATGGCCGGGCATGCTAAGTCTTCGAGCGCCGAAAGGAAGGCGCCATGAGCCGTACGCATACCCGACTGGCCTCCGCATCGTTCGTTGCGTCGCTCTTCGGCGTCATCGCCGTCGTCGCCCTCGTCGCCGCGTGCGGCGCTCGTGGTCCGCTCGATGACGATGGCCCGCTCGACGGCGCGTCGAACGCCGACGTCGGCGCCGTCGACGCTGCGGCCCCCGACTCGTCCCTCGATACGCCGGACGCCCCGATCGGGCCCGTCGATGCGGCGCCCGAGGGCGGGTCGATCATCGGCTGCGGGACGTGCCTCGTGGGTCAGTGCTCGCAGGGCATCCTCGCCTGCGTGCAGGACGCGGCCTGCCAGAAGACCTTGCAGTGCGTCGTGACGACCTGCCTCTCTTCGGGCACGCCCGATCCCACGTGCCTCTTCAAGTGCGCGTCCGGCGACGTGCAGGGCGCGCTCAAGATCTTCAACATCTTCACGTGCGTCACCGGCAAGTGCGGAGCGGACTGCAACCCGCTCCTCACCGGCGTCCTCGGCGGGCTCGGTGGCGGCGGTGGCGGTGGCGGTGGCGGTGGCCCCCCTCCTCCCCCGAAGAGCGAGGGGCGGACGATGTCTCCCTTCGCCGAGGCCATGTCGCGCCAGTGGCCGCAGATCTGCGCGCCGATCTCGCCCTCCCGCTGACGCTGACAGGAACGCACGATCTCCAGGCGCCGACGGTTTCCCACAATGTCCGCCCCAGGCGGGTTGACGCGCGCAGCCACCTTTGCGAGACGACGAACGACGATGCGCAGCCTCCGTGCGATTCTCCTGGCCGCGAGCGTCGGCGTGACCGTGCTCGCGCCGGCTTCATCCGCGCGCGCGCAGCCCGCCCCCGCCGCGCCCGCGTCCGCGTCTGGCAAGGAGCGCGCGAAGAAGCTCTTCGAAGAAGGCCTCGAGCTCGAGAAGAAGGCCGACTACGCCGGCGCGCTCGCCAAGTACAAGGAGGCGGCGGGGATCACGGTCACCGCCGGCCTCCGCTTCCACACCGGTTACTGCCTCGAGATGACCGGCAAGCTCACCGCTGCCCT
Source organism: Polyangiaceae bacterium (assembly GCA_043742085.1). Classification (GTDB taxonomy): domain Bacteria; phylum Myxococcota_A; class Polyangia; order Polyangiales; family Polyangiaceae; genus Labilithrix. Next base: position 7,598 of record JAYTZB010001066.1, on the reverse strand, counting down.
CGACGAATACGAGGCCGCCGATCGCCTCGCGCGCGAGCAGAACAAGCAGGAGGTCCGCGCTGCCACGACGGTGCGCCTCGAGCCACTGCGCACGCGCGCTCCGCAGATCGCGATTCGCCTGGCAACGCCGACCCGGGACGCCGAGGTGCAGCTCGACGGCGTGGCCGTGGCGACGGCGCTGATCGACGGCGGCAAGGCGTTCCGTCTCGATCCGGGTGAGCACACCGTCACGGCCCGCGCGCCCGGACACAAAGCGTTCACGCGCAAGGTGCAGGTCCCCGAGAACGTGACGACCACCGTGGACGTGAGCCTCGAGCGCGTCGCGTCGAGCGCGCCGACGGCGACGGCCGTGGTCGTGCCTCCTCCGGGCGCTCCCGCGGGCGAAGCGCCGACCAGCGGCGCGGCCGTCGAGCCGCCTGCCGAGGCTGCGCCGAGCCGCTCGCGCGTGCTGCCGATCGTGACCACTGCAGGAGCGGTCGTGCTCGCGGGCACCGGCATCGCGCTGTTCCTCGTGGCGGGCAAGGCGCAGAGCGCGGCCAAGGACGAGTGCGTGGCGAAGCTCTCGTGCGACGATCGCCGCACACGCGTCCGCACGCTCGACGCGCTCGCGCTCGGCGGCTTCATCGGCGCGGTCGGCCTCGGCGTCGTCTCGGTGGTGTTGTGGACGTCCAGGTCTCCCGAGCACAGCGCCGCGAGCGCGCACCTCCAGGCGGGTCCGGGCACGTTCGCGCTCGAGGGCTCGTTCTGATGAGCAAGCAGGCCCGACGGATCGTGGTCACCGTCACGTCGCTGGGCCTCGTCGCGCTCGGCGTGGCCTGCGTCGATCTCTTTCACTCCACCGACTTCGAGACGCTCTGCACGAAGTCCCCCGACGATCCCCTCTGCGGCCCGATCGACGGCGGCGTCCCCAAGGCCGACGTCGTGGCCGTCGACGCCGCGGATGCCTCGCGCCCGCATCCCGATTTCTGCGTGTGGACCTCGGCCGAAGCGCGGTCCCAGGCCGCGCGCGCGTGCGCGTGGCTCGGCGCGTGCGAGCGTCCGCTCGGCGAGAGCCTCTTCGGAGCGTGCGTGGTGCGCGCGCAGCTCGCCTACGACTGCACGGCGAATCCGTCGCTTCGGCCGCGCCTCGCCTCCGATGATTTCTGGTCGTGCCTCGCCACGGTGCAGAGCTGCGGCGACGTCGATCGGTGCGTCTTCCCCAAAGGTGTCCAGGGCTGCATCGAGGTCGCGACCGGCAGCTCCACCGCGTGCGGGACGCAGGGCAACGAGGCGGTGCGCCTGGAATGCGCCGGACCCGCGGGACGCGCGCACGGCATCGAGCCGTGCGCGATGAACAACCGGCAGTGCATGCAGCTCACTCCAGATGCCTCGTCGGTGGCGCGCTGCACCGGCGTGCAGGGCTTCGACTGCTCGACGGACCTCGGCACGTGCAAGGGGACCTCGGCGCTCGACTGCAAGCCGTTCGGCACGCTCTTCGTCGATCAAGGGATCGACTGCGCCGGCATCGGCGCGGGCACGTGCGTGATGGGTGACGCCGGCCCCACGTGCGCTCCGCTGGCGACGGCCCCGACCACGTGCACGAAGGACGCGCCGCCCCGCTGCGACGGCAAGACGGCGAGCACGTGCATCGGCGGACAGGAGATCCGGATCGGCTGCACCGAGCTCGGGCTCTTCTGCGACGCGGGAGGCGTGTCGACGGTCGATCCGAGCGCAGCATGCGGGAAGACCGGCACCGGTAGCTGCATCGACAGCGACGTGTGCCCGACCCCGACCACGCTACGGAGCTGCGGGCGCGGAGGGACCTACGAGGTCGACTGCACGAGCGTGGGCCTCGGCAAGTGCTTGATCGATCCGACCGGCCACGGCGCGTGTTCCCCTCCGCCCTGAGGCGCAGGCGGAGGTAGCGGCGCAGGCGGAGGTCGTTCGCCCACGCCGAGGTCACGCTCAGAACGAGCGCTCGAGCTGCGCCTTCTGGAGCTCGTCGAGCGCCTTCTTGGTTTCGTCGTCCATCTCGCCGCCCGCCTTCGCGGCGCCCTTGCCGCCCTTGCCGGGCTTCGTCGCGGGAGCAGCCGCCACCGGCGCGTCGTCGGCGGCGGCCGCCTGAGGCGCAGGCCTCGCCGCGCGCGGCGCGGCAGCAGGAGACGCGGCGCGCGGCGCAGCGGCCGCGGCCGCTGCGGGCTTCGCAGGAGCCGCCGCCGGAGCGGGCGCTGCTGCGAGCATGCCCGCCGGCGCCGCGGCAACGGCCGGAGCGGGCGTCGTCACGACCGGCGCCGCAACGGCCTCGGTCGCAGCAGCGGCACCACCAGCTACCCCGGGGGGTACGGCGACCGGCGGAACACCGACCGTCGCGGGCTGGTCGTTCGGCGCGACCACGGGAACCGCGGTGGGCGCTGCCGCCGTCGCGGGCTGCGCACCAGCAGCGTTGCGTGCGCCGGGACCGCCCGCAGCGCGGGAGGGATCGACGAACGAAGCGCTCGTCTCCTTCATGCCGTCGTTGCCGTTGAGCACGGCCGCCGCGCCGACGCCGACGAAGATTCCGAACGCCGCGAGCGCCAGGGCCCACGACATCGCCGGACGTCCGCCGACCTTCATGCGCGAGGTGACTGCGGTCCCGGGCGGGTCGATGCGAGCATCGGAGTACGGCGCGTGAGGCACCATGAAGTGCGCGGGCATCGATACGCCGGGCACGCTCACCGAGCCCGAAGGAACGGGACCGTTGTACTGCGCGGCGTAGCCCCCGCTCTGCGCGGCGTAGCCTCCGCTCTGGGTCGAGTTCGGCGGCGGCGGGCCGGTCAGCGGACGCGAGGAGCCGGGCGGGATCGTGCCGTGCGGGAGCGCCTGCGGCTGCATCGCCTGCGTCGACAGCGCCCTGACGCCCTGGATCATCGGCGGCGGCGCGTTGCTGCTGGTTGGCGCCTTGAGGATCGCGGTGTGCTCTGCGCCGACGTCGGCGGGATGAACCCGGAGGTCGGCGAGGTCCTCGAGGAGATCCTGCGGAGGACCTGCCATGAGGTGATCGGTGCGCGGCTTCACGCCTGCGCGGGCCGACTCGAGCGTGGCCTTGATGACCGCCGCCGGCGAGATCGTCGTCGGCATCGTGTTCATGCCGCCCATCTTCGCGCCGCGCGCACTGTTGGGCGGGCTCGTCGCGCTGGAGCGCTTGATGATCTTCGGTGCGCCGCGCACGACCGTGCGTCCGTCCTCTTCCTCGTCCTCCTGCGCGGCGAACTTGCCCGAGCGGCTCGCGGGGCTCGGCGGAACGGTGCCGGGGCGCTCGACCGCGCGCGTGGAGCGCGACGGCGGCGGAGCGCCAGCGGCCGGACGCGGCGACGAGATCTGCGCGGCCTTCGCGGCCGCGACCGCATCGCCGATGGTCTTCGTCGGCATCAGCGTGGTCATCTCTTCGTCGTTGATCGACGCGAGCTTTCCACGGCCTTCGCGTAGCGAAGCCGGCGCTTGGGTCTCGGCGGTGATGAGATCATCCTTGGTGACAACGTCGTTGTCCTCCGACTCATCGCGTCCCGGCCGTTTCGTGAAGGGCAGCATGATCCTCGCTCCGTCTGACCCGATGCCTCTTGCGAACCGCAAGCCAGCGTCGGGCCACTCCATTCAAAATATACAGTGGAGCGGGCCAGCGAAGAACGGGGTTGGATCGAATCGGTAAGACTGCAACTCACCTACGCCCGACATCAGCGACTCGGATCGCGTGACACATCCAGAACATGGCCCTGATGGCCGATTGATCCATCCCCTGGATCCTGCCAAACGCTCCGCCGCCCTACCCCCACACATGTCGGCAAGCCAGTCGCCAACGTGCGCCCCAGCGCGACGAACCTCCCGGAGTCGCCACCTCGAGACCTCGAGACCTCGAGACCTCAAGACGCCGCGACGCAGCGAGCGCCAGCGAGCTGCGGAGCTACCTGGACAGAGCAACGAAGGCGATGCCGCCGCCGACGACGAGCGCGGCGACGCCGACCACGACCGCGATGAGCCACGGCGGACGGCCCTGAGGCATGCCGGCGATCTCGTTCATGTCGACGTTGTCGTGCGGACGCTGCGGCTGCGCGTGAGCCTGCGGCTGGTGCTGCTGCTGCTGCTGACCTTGGCCCTGCGGCCCCGGCGATGCGTAGACGGAAGGATGTCCGCCGGGCTGCTGCGGGAGCGGCGCGCCGAGCGGCGCGGTGGCGCTCGTCGGCTTCGCGGCGAACGGATCGGGCGCGGCGAACGGATCCGCCGCCGCCTCGATGCGCGGCTTCGGTGCCGGCGCGCGCAGCGCGGCCGCCGCGATCTCGCGCGAGAGATCGGCGATCGGAATGCGTGCCCACGCCTTGTGATCGCCCTCGAGCCCGTACGCACGCCCGACCTGGGTCGCGAAATCGCCGACCGACTTGGTGCGGATGTTGGGGTTCTTCGCGAGCGCCTCTTCGAGGACGTCGTCGAGCGACTGCGGGATCGGATACTTCGCGGTCGCGCTCTTCTTGCTGACCGGCTCGGGATCCTTCGTGAGGATCGCGAGGAGGATCGACGGACCGTTGTTGCCGGTGAACGGCACGGTGCCCGTGATGCACTCGTACGTGATGGCCGCGAGCGCGAAGACGTCGGCGCGCGCGTCGAGCGTCTCGAGGCCCTGCGCCTGCTCCGGTGCCATGTAGTACGGCGAGCCGATGGTCGTGCCGAGCACGGTCAGCTTCTTCGCGTCCTTGTTCTTGTCCTTGACCGATCCGAAGTCGAGGATCTTGACGTTGTCGCCCTCGCTCGTTCCGCAGAGGAACAAGTTGTCGGGCTTCAGATCACGATGAACGAACTGGCGCGTATGCGCTTCGTCGAGGCCGATCGCGGTCTGCGAGAGCATGCGCACGAGGCGCGAGGGCTCGACGGACTTCTCTCGCTTCAAGATGAAGCGGAGCTCCTCGCCGTCGAGGAACTCCATCACGAGCAACCAGACGCCCGACGACTCGTCGCGCTGGAAGTCCATGACCTTCACGATGTAGTCGTGCGGCAGCTGGCTCGAGATCTCGTACTCGCGCTTGAAGCGCTCGAGCGAGACGTCGTCCTTCGACACGTCCTCGTGGAGGACCTTCACGGCGACGCGCGTCTGCGTCTGCTTGTCGATGCCCTCGTAGACGCGGCCCATGCCGCCGTCCGCGACGACGCGACGGAGCTCGTAGCGGTTGCAGAGGCGCGAGCCGAGCCGCTTGTCGTCCTCGGTGTTCGCGATGGGCACCATGCTGGCGTGCTGCAGCGCGCTTCCGTCCGCGGGGCAGAAGCCCGCGTCGTCCGGAAACACGCGCATGCACTTGGGACAGCTCTTCATGGTGTGCGAACGAGGCGAGCCCTCAATCCACCTTCGTAGCTTCGGTCGTCGCCGCGAAGTAGATGATGCGATTGCAGGACTGGCACTGCTCGATCAGCGGCTCCCGGCGCAGGCGGTGATAGAGCTGCGGAGGCAGCGCCATGTTGCACTTGTTGCAGGTGCCGTCGTACGTCTGCGCGATCGCCGTGCCGCGCTTGCCGCGCAGCAGCTCGTAGCGACGGTAGAGGACGACCGGGAGCCTCTTGACGATGCTCTCGCGTCCGCCGCCGCGCTCGCTCTTGTCGGCCTCGAGCTTGGTGACCTTCGCCTGGATGTCGCCCGCCTTGGCAGCGAGCTCTTCGCTGATGCGCTTGTGCTCGGCCTCGGTGGTCTCCACCGCGGTGCGGATCGCGGAGGTGTCGGTGTCGAGCCGCGTGATCTCGTCCTCGCGGTCGCGAATCAGCTTGCGGAGCTCCTCGAGCTCACGCTGCGCTGCGTTGGTCTCGCGCTCGGTCCGCGAACGATTCAGCTTCTCGCGCGAATGCTCGACTTGCTGGGTCATCGTGCGGATGTCGATGTGGAGATCGTTCCGCTGCTTGTCGGCGGTCCCGACCGTCGCGCGATCGATCTGCAGTCTCTCGTCCAGGCGCTTGAGGCTCTCCTTCAGCGAGTTCAGTACGCCTCGTTCCTCGGCGAGCTGCTCTTCGAGGTCCTTCACCGCGGCGTCCATCGCCGCCAGCTCCTCCAGCGCGCGAATCTGCTCGCGGGTCTGCTCAGTCGTGCTCAACCGCTCTCTCCTTCTCGTCCCGCCGCCCTAAGTGACAGATATGACTCGCGCTCGCGTGGGCCCACCTGGGTTCGAACCAGGAACAACCCGGTTATGAGCCGGGGGCTCTGACCGATTGAGCTATAGGCCCCACTAACCACCTGCACGCCTCTTCACAGGCGAAAAAGCTAGTCGAAGCGGGCGCGGGGGGGAAGAGGCACGTGGCGTGCCCGCTCCCGGCGATTTCCGGCTGTGAATCAGCGACAAACGAGCCTTCGCAGCTCGACGCCCGCCGTGGCGCCGGGTCCGACCGCGTAGACGACGTCGCCCGGCGGTCCCGAAGCCACGATGCGCGCGCCGTCGAGCGAGGGCTCGAGAGTCGGCGCGCCGGCGAGTGCGAGCGCGGCGCCGAGCGGAACGAGGTGCGCGTGCTCGGCGGTATCGGTGAACGACAGCCAGCGCGGCGCGCCGGCGTCCACGGCGGCGAGTGACGGCAGTGGAAGGAGGTCCGCGAGTGCGTGTCCGACGCCGCCGTCGAGGAGATCGCCGGCCTCGACGCGATCCTTCTGCGCGTCGAGCGTGTAGCGCAGGATGCGCTCGCCTGCGCCTTCGCTGATCGCCGCCTCGTCCTGAACGACGACGACGAGCCGCGGCTCGCCGCCTGCGTCCGCGGAGCCGGCGGCGAGATCGAACGACGCGACGCGTCCCTTCTCCGGCGTGACGCGCCGCACCTGCGACGTCGGCTCGCCCTTCGCATCGAGCGCGAGGAGCTCCACCCAGCGGTAGGCGCGTCGCTCCCCCGGTCCTTCGGCGGCGGCGCCCGCGTCCTCGCTCACCTCGACGCGGCGCGCGAGCCACGCGAGCCAGTAGCCGCCGCGTCGCGCGAGGAGGCGCGGCGCCTCCGCATCCGACGTGTCGGGAGACGCGACGCGAGGCTTGCCGGCGCCGAGGATCTGCACCTTCACGACCCCGCGGTCGGCGAGCATCTGGCCGCTCAGCAACGGCGCGTCCTCGTCCCACGCGACGAGCGGCGCAGCATCGCCCTCCTTCGGCCACTCCACGTCGTAGGCGAGCGACTCGTCGGCTTGCTGCACGACCGCGCCGACGTGGACGAGCGCAGTGCCATCGAGGCGTGCGATCTCGAGCACGCGGGACGTCGCTCCCGGCGCGCGGCTCGCGGCCGCGGAGCCCGCGCCGGTCGTCGCGGGCACGCCCGCATCGCCAGCGCTCCGCGCATAGGATGCGACGAAGACGGTGGCGCCGCGCAGCCGCGGCGAAGGCGGAGGGTCGTCGCCGAGCGCCGCGCCCACGTCGATCATCTTCACCGCTGCGAGATCGAGCGAAGCGCGAACCACGCTCGCGAGACGTCGCGCGCCCTCGCGACGGACGACGCCGACGAGCAACGCGTCGGCGGTGGTGACGGCGTCGCCCGCGACGACGTCGTCACCGGGGACGGCCACGCGGGCACCATCGAGACGACAGCGCGGAAGAGACTCGGCGACGACGGACGCGCTGCCCGACGCGCCGGTTGCGCCGCCC
>JAYTZB010001065.1:0-8278 GCA_043742085.1 Polyangiaceae bacterium | reverse complement strand
GGGCGCGGTCGAGCGGACCGAGATGAGCTTGGCGCCGGCACCGATCGCCCCGCGACCCTTACCCGCTTGCAGATCGGCGAATGCCGCGGTGTCGACGTTGCCGGCGGCGGCGTCGAGCACGATGGAGTCGGCCTGGAAGTCGCCGGGCAGATGCAGCGTGATGTCGTCGCCGGTCTCGCTCACGATGGTGATGCTCGCGCCCTGCGTGGTCGCGGTCCGGACGTCGATGGTACCGTGGCTCGCGTACAGCGTGAGCTCGGCGAGCTGCGCGCCGTCGCACGCGACGGCGACTTTTCCGTTGCCGGAGCGCGCCGCGACCGCGATGCGCTGGTCGACCTTCCCGGCGGGTACCGACACGTCGAGCGCGTCACATCCCGACTCCTCGGCGGCGGCGCTGCCGTTGTGCGTTCCGTGCCCGCAGCGCACGGACGTCACGCCGCCCGCCGTGCCGATCACGAAGGTCATGGTGGCGCTGGAAATGGCGAGATCGGCGCTCGACTTGTCGGTGGTGTCGGCGACCGAGAGCATGCGCGCCGTCGCGCTGACGCGATCGGTGGCGCTCGCGGTGACAGCGAGGCCGCCGCCCGACGTCACACCGGCGTTGTCGATCTCGATGCGCTCTCCGGTCCACGCCGTGGCGGCCACCACCTGCACGCCGTCCTCGACGAAGTTGCTCCGCGCGTTGACGGACTGGCCCCGGCACGAGACCAGCGCGGCCAGCGCGGCCAGCGCGGCCAGCGCACAAAGCAGCGCTACGCGACCAGCCTTCATCGTGCCGGAAGCGTAGCGCGCGCGGTCGTGAGGAGCGCCTAGAACTTGTCGATCGTGATCGTGTCGTCCTCGAACGGGCCGTTCGATGCGACGGTCAACGACGCAACGGCCGTGGCGGTGGCGCCGGCCGGCGGATAGGGCGATCCGCTGATGAGGCCGGTGAAGTTGGTGTGCAGTCGGGCGAACGCCTTCGTGGGGTCGGTCTCGTCGACCGTGATCGCGACCGTCGCCGCCGAGAAGTCGCTGGGGAGCAGGACCTTGACCGCTCGCTCGCCCGTGATGGAGAGCGTGCCGCCCGGGACGGTGCTGGTCGTGACGCTGACCTCGCCGAGGCCGTTGTTGTCGACGAGCAGGTTCTTGACGGTGGGCGTTCCGCCGCCCTGTCCGACGAAGATGTCGCCGCTGCCCGTGCTGACGGTGAGGTCGAGCGGCTGCGTCGCGGAGCCTGCCGGTATGGTGACGCGGATGATCTTGCAGCCCGAACCGGCGACGTTCGACGTGCCGTGGGCGTTGCCGTGACCGCACCTGACCTTGATGGCGTTCGCCGACTCCTCGATGACCAGCGTCGCGAGCGCGTCCTTGATCGTCGCGTCGGCGTCCGCCTTCTTGTCGCTGTCGGCGTAGGCGGCGAAGACGGCGGAGACGGTGATCTTGGTGGCAGTGGCCGACGTGGTCACCTCGACGCCGCCGTTGCCGCTGAGCGGATTGATGCCGTCGTTGCTGATCGTGATCGGCTGGCCCGCCCAGTCCCCGACCGAGGACTTCGCAGGCTGCGTCGAGTCCTCGTACTGGGTCTGGGTATGCGCTTCGATTCGACAACCCGAAGTAGCCACGAGCACGAAGAGCGCGGAACCGAACAAAGCCAACGACGAGCTACGCATGATCTGTCCTATCTCCTGTGAAGGATGCTCGGGGTTTGACCGGCGGAGTGCCGAACCCATTCAATTCGGGCGCAAGTCGTCTGGAGTCGGCGGAGTCGCATCTAAAAACACCTGTAACTCCCGACCATTACGCCTGATCTCTGCCAGGGTCGTCAAGGCGGTCGTCTGCGCCTCGAGGATGCCGTTGCGTAGTGCAACGGTCGCCTCGTCCGAGGTCATGGCAGCCGCGTCGATCGGTGCGCCGAGCACGACCACCGCGCGCGCGAACGGCCAGGCGAGGACGAAGCGATCCCACGCGCGCTCGAACGTCTTGCCGTGCGCCACCGCGCTTCCCATCGGCACGAGGACACCGCCCGAGCGCTGCGCAGCGAGCGCTGCGCCCGGCTTCGGAGCGCCATGGGGGCCGCGCGGACCGTCGACCGCGAAGGCCGCGTCGACGTCACCGCGACGAAGCCCGCGCACGATCGCCGCGAGACCGCGCGCCCCGCCGCGCGACGATGACCCACGCACGACGCGGAAGCCGAGCAGCCCGAGCGCCCGCGCCTGGATGGCGCCGTCGGCAGAGTGGCTGACCATGACGAGCGTGGGCCGCCGCCGCTTCCACGCGAGCAGCGGCCACTGCGCACCGTGGAAGAAGGAGAGCACCCACGGCACGTCACCGTGCTGCGCCAGCTCCGGATGGACCACCACCCGCAGGCGCAGCGTGGCGAGCCAGAGCCGCGCGACGGCGCCGAGCAGGAGCCCCAGCGCGCTCCGGAGCAGCGCTCGCATCGGCGTCGTCAGCTCTTGAGGTCCGAGAGCATCGTCTTCGCACGGGTCAGCGACGGCTCGTTCTCGACGGCGCGCTCCAGCATCTGGACCGCCTTCGCCTTGTCGCCCTGTTTCATGCAGATCTCGCCGAGGTAGAAGAACACCTCGCCCTTCGAGATGCCGCTCGACGCGTCGAGCCGCTGCAGGAGCAGCGCGCGGAACGTCTTCTGCGCGCGGTCCAGATCGTTCGCCTCGAGCGCGAGCACGCCGAGATCCCGCAATACCTCGATGGATCCCGGGTCGATCTTGAAGGCCATGTCAAGCTGCTGCAGCGCGACGTCCTTGTCCCCGAGCGTCGCGAGCGCGCGACCGAGGCGGTGGTGATAGAGCGAGAGCTCCTTCGTCCGGCGGTTGCCAAACGAAGCGATGACGCGCTCGAGCACGGCAGCAGCATCGCGATCGCGCTTGGCCGCGGTGTATGCGTCGACGAGCAGCAACATGAGCTCGCGATCCTGAGGGACGAGCCGCGAGACGCGCTCGAGGATCGGGACGGCGTCGTCCGGCACCTTGCGCTCGGTCAGGTGAATCTGCGCCGCGCGGCGCAGCAGCTTGACCTGCTCCACCACGGGAGCGGGCGGCGGCGGCACGGACGCGCCCGGCGGCGCGAGCGATCCGGCGGCGGGCGCCATCGAACCGCCCGGCGCGATCGACCCGCGGAAGGGCGTTCCCGTGTTCTCGATGACCGGCGGAGGCTCGTACGGATTCTCGTCGCGGAGGATGTCCGCGTTGCCGACGAGGAGCTGCGCGAGCTCGGGCCAGTTCTTGGTCTTCTCGTGGAGCTGAGCAAGGCGAGCGCGGACGTCCGGCTCCTTCGGCTTGGCTTCGAGGGCGCGCTTCAGCGCCTGCTCGACGCCCGCGTCGTCGCCGATCTCCTCACGGGCCCTGGCGAGCCGCAGCGCCACCGCCACGGCCTCGTCGCCGAAGGACGTCTCGACGATGGTTGCCAGCGCGCCAGCCGCCTTGTCCCAGGCTCCGCGCTCCTCGGCGAGGCGTGCAACGGCCTCGAGCGCCTGACGATGCGTGGGGTCCTTCGCGAGGACGTCCTCGTACGCCTTGAGCGCAGCCCCCGCGTCCTTGACGCGCCCCTCGACGATCTCGGCGAGCGTGGTCATCCGCGTGAGCTCGAGTGCCGAGTCGCCACGCACCCGAGCGCGCTCGACGAGCTGGGTCCACAGCTCGGCCAGCTCGGAGAACCGCTCGCTCTTCTCGTAGTTCGAGGCGAGCTCCTGGGCGGCGACCTCGTGATCGGGGTTCTCGTCGAGCACCGCGCGCAGCGTGTCGGCAGCGTCGCGCGGGTTCTCGAACTTCGCCAGCTGGAGCTTCGCGAGATCGATCCGCAGCGCGGCGCGAGCCTCCGGCGTCGACGCATTGTCGACGAGCATACCGAGCAGCTTCGCGAGCTCGTTGTACTTGCCGAGCTCGTCGTAGAGCGCGCGCAGGCGCTCCTGCGCCTTCGCGTCGGTCGGCTCCTGTTCGAGGATCTCCTCGTAGAGAGCGATGGCGCGGTCGCGATCCTTCAGCTTGGTGGACGCGACATCGGCCGCGCGGTGGCGCAGCTCGATGGCCTGCGTAGCATCGCCCTGCGCCTCGGCGCGCTTCAGGAGGAGCGACACCACCTCGGCGTGATCGCCAGCGTCCTGACGGAGCCGTGTCAGCTGCTCCGCCGCCCAGGCGTCGCCCTCGTTGTCGGCGAGCAGCTCCCGCAGGACCTCCTCCGCGAGCCGCGGATCGGCGACCACGTTCTCCGCCATTTGCAGGGCTTCCCGCGCGATCTCCTGCTTCTTCGCAGGCTCGCCTTCGAGACGCCCGAGCCTTCGCAGTACGGCGATGCGATCGCGCTCGCGACCGGGCGCACGCGTCAGCTCCTCGAGCGAGCGCACCAGCTCGAGGTTCTCCGGATCGAGATCGAGCGCACGCGTGAAGGCGAGCTCTGCGCCGCGCGGATCCTCGACGCGATCACGTCGCCACTTGCCGAGCCGTGCCCAGAGCTCCCCGCCCCCGCCGCTCACGGCGGCAGCGAGATTCTGGCTCGACTGCAGCTTCGCGGCCTTGTCGGCTGCATCGAGCGCGCGAGCAAGCGCATCGGCGGCGCTCGGCCATCCGCGCGTCTTCTCGGCGAGCCGCTCGAGCTCGGTGAGCGCGTTCTCGTCTTGCGGGTCCTCGATCACAGCTGCCTCGACGGCGCGCTGCGCAGCCGGGGCATCGGCGCCCTCGTTCTCGAGGACGCGAGCGAGCTCGAGGCGAGCGCGCGTGCGACCGCGCACACCTTCGGCGCGATCGACGCGACGTGCATAGAGCCGACCGAGATCGGCGCCACGACTCGTCGTGCGGTAGACGCCTTCGAGCGTGTCGAATGCGTCGTCGAAGAGCGCGTCGTCGGCGAGAAGCTTCTCCACCGCCCCGCGACTCTTGTCGTGCTCGGGCACGCGCTCGAGCGCGAGGCGAAGTGTCGCGAGGCCCTGGGCCTTGTCCTCGAGCGCGCCGATCTGGAGGCTCGCGAGGCGATGGTAGAGATCGGCCTGCTCGGCGACGCCGGGCTCGATGGCGATCCGCCGCTCGATGACGTCCACGAGCGAGCGCGTGTCCTCGACACCCGCGTGCACGCGTTCGAGCGCCGTCAGCACCTCGACGTTGTCGCCGCCCTGCTCTGCGGCGCGCGCATACGCCTCCGCAGCGCGCGGGAGCTCGGCGAGGTGCGTCTCGGCGACGGTACCGAGACGGAAGAACAGCCCCGCGGTGATCTTCGCATCGAAGATCGAGGCGGCGCGCTCACCGAGGGCATCGGCGTAGCGCTCCCACCCCGGCTTGCCGAGCAGCGACGCCACGCGCTCGATGTCGGTGTGCAGGTCGGCGTCCTGCGGCTGCTCGGCGAGCGCCCGCAGCAGCGCGGCCTCGCCGCGACCGAGGTCGGAGAGCGAGGTCTCGGAGACCAGCGCGATCGCCTTCAGCGTCGCTGCGCGGTCGACGGGGTCGGTCTGCGCGCGCAGCCGCATCTCCAGGGCCTCCGCGAGCGGCTCGAACTTCCCTGCCGCGCGGAGCACGGGCTCCAGGATGTCGGCAGCCTCGCGACGGAGCTCGTCGCGGGACTCGCCGATCTCGCGGACCGCCTGCGCGGCCTCGTCGTCGTAGCCGTTGGCGAGCACCTCGCGGAAGGCTTCGAGCGCCTTGCCGTGATCGTCGAGCTCACCCGCGAGGAGCTTGCCGATGCGGCGCGTGATCACCGCTCGGGCGGCGGGATCGGCGGCGATCTCGACCTGCGCGCGCAGGTTGTCGAGCAGCTCCGGCCACATCTTCTCGGCCTCGTAGAGGCCCGAGAGACGCTGCATGACCTCGGCTTCGCCGGGCTTCGTGGCGAGCGCCTGACCGAGCAGCACCACCGCCTCGCGGCGATCGTTGAGACCGACCTCGTAGCAGCGCGCGGCGTCGAGGAGGAGGCGATGCTTCAGGTCCTCGTCGCCCTCGCCGCACAGCTCGACGCGGCGTCGATACAGGTCCACGAGGCGCGCGGCATCCTTGCGGTCCTCGTAGAGCGCGATCATGTTGTCGAGGGTCCAGGCGCTGTTCGGCTCGAGCTCGAGGGCGCGCTCGTACGCGTCGATCGACCCCTGCATGTCGTCGAGCATGTCGCGACGCGCCTCGCCGATGCGGCGCCACAGGCTCGCGCGCTCCTCGTCGTCGTTCGTGAGCTCCGCGCGCTTGGCGAGGACGCGGACGAGCGTCGGCCAGTCGCTGAGCAACGTGGCGAGTTGGTCCATCTCGTCGAGCGGACGGGAATCGCTCTCGTCGAGGCGGAAGAGGCGATCCCACGCCTCGAGCGCCTTCCGTGGGTCGTCGCGCCGCTTGTCATGGAGCTTCGCGAGGGCCTCGATCAGCTCGCGCTGGCCGATGCCGTCGATCTTCGCGATCCCCTGCTCGTAGGCATCTGCGAGATCGTCCCAGCGCTCGGTGGCGACCGCGAGTCGATCGAGCTCCTCGCGCGTGTCGCCGTCGTCGGGGTCGAGGATGAACGCTTCCTTGAGACAGACGAACGCCTTGTCGAGATCGCTTCCGCGCTCTTCGAGGAGCTTCGCGGTCTCGCGAAGCACGGCGACCTTGTCACCGGGCGTCGTGGCGAGGGCGAAGCGATGCTTTGCGACGTCGACGAGCTTTCGCCAATCGTCGGACTGCTCGTAGATGGGGCGCAGGATGTCCACGACCCGACCGCGATACGCGTCGATGGCGACGAGGCCTTCGAGCGTGGCCACGGCGGAGCGATAGACGTCTCCGCGGCCGCCCGCGGAGGCGTCTACGCCTTGCGGCGGAACCAGCGCGAGGACCGCCTCGAGCTCGTCGATGGCGCCGGCCGTCTCGTCGAGCTTGTCCTGGAGGACGCGACCGAGCGCGAGGCGCCACTTCGCCTCTTCCTCGGGCAGCGCGCTCTGCTCGGCGCGCCGGCGATGGAGGTCGGCGAGATCGCGGAAGCGCTCCCGCCGCGCGTAGAGCCGCGCGAGCGAATCGAGCGCGGCAGCATCGCTCTCGTCGATCTCGAGGATCGATCGATAGGTGGTGATGGCCGCCTCGTCGTCGGAGAGCTCCTCCTCTTCGATGACTGCCACCGCGGCGAGCGTTGCCACGCGATCCGCGGCGTCGCTGCGGTACTCGAGGGCGTCGCGATAGAGCGCGACGCGCTCCGCCGGCTTGGCGCTCTGTGCGAGGAGGCGGTCGATGGCGCGGAACGCGCTCTGCTCTTCCTCGGGCGAGAACGTGTACGCGCGGCGATAGAACTGGAGCGCCCGAGCCGACTGCTTCTGCAGCTCGAACAGCTCGCCGGTGCGATACGCGAGACGCGCCGTTCCCGGCTCGTCGCTGGTGATCTTGTCGAGCTCGGCTGCGTAGATCTCGGCGAGGCGATCCTCGGCGTTGGCGACGCGCGCGAGGCGCTCGAGCTCGGCCCAGGTGGTCTCCTCGGTGACGTCCTCGGCGAGCAGCTTCGCGGTGACCTCGAGGGCCGCCTTGTAGTTCTCCTCCTGCTCCTCGTGGAGCTTGGCGAGGCGACGGAGCAGCGTGCGGCGCTCCTCGGGATCCTCGCTGCCTTCGAGACGGGCCTCGATGGCGCCCATCACCTTCCGCCAGTCGAGGCGCGCGAGATAGACCTGCTCGAGCATCTCGGCCGCCCGCGCGCGACCGGCGGTGGCCTTCTGCGTCATCAGGTGCTCGAGAGACGCCATGGTCGGCGCATGGCCGCTCTCCTCGCGGAGGGCCTCGGCGTACTCCTCGAAGGCGCGATCGATCTCGCCCAGCTCCTTCTCGTGCACGCGTCCGAGCGCGTGACGGAGCGTGGCGCGGCGCTCGCGGGTCGTTCCCTCGGCCGAGAGCTCGCGCTCGTGCAACGCCACGAGGTCGCCCCAGCGCGAGGACGCGGTGTAGAGGCGCTCGAGCGCGGTGACCGCGGGCTCGTCCATGCCGAGCTCGAGGACCTGCTCGTAAGCAGAGACCGCGCGATCGCGATCCTGGAGCGCCTCGTCGCAGATGCGCGCTTCCTTGTAGAGGATGGCGCGCTTCGACGCGTCGTCGGGAGCGACCTCGGCGCGGCGCTTGAGGATCTCGAGCAGCGGCTCGTGCTCGGCGCCCTCTTCGTGGAGCTGCTCCAGGGCGAGGAGCGCGCGAGCGTCGTCGGCGCGCAGCTCGAGGACGCGCTTGTAGTACTGCTTCGCGAGCGCAGCGTCCGCGAGCTTGGTGCGTGCCACCTCGGCGATGCGGAGCGTGAGCGCGACCTGCTGATCCTCGTCGAGGACATCGGGCACCACGTCGCGATAGAGCTGGACCAGGTCAGCGTA
>JAYTZB010001064.1:0-5328 GCA_043742085.1 Polyangiaceae bacterium | reverse complement strand
CCGATCCCAACACGCCCGCCGAGCCCTTCGCGTTCGCCGACTTCTCGTGGGCGCCGGGCAACTACGGGTCGAGCGACAAGCCGCTGAAGTTCGGCCCGTTCACGGGCGAGGTCCGGCTCGACACCGTCTACCACTACAGCTTCAACCACCCGAGCGACAACACCATCGGCGGCTCCAGCGAGGTGTTCCGACACAACGAGATCCAGGTCACGCAGATTGGATTCGGCGGCGACTTTCTCTACAAGAACGTGCAGGCGCGTCTCATGACGCAGTTCGGGATGTACTCGACGACGACGCCGCGCAACGACGCCAGTCCCGGTCGTGGCCAGTGGCAGCTCGCCGATGCCTATCGCTACATCTCCGAAGCGTACGGCGGATACCACCTCGACGTGATGAACGGCATCAACATCCAGGCTGGTATCTTCATGTCTTATGTCGGGTTGTGGAGCTATTACAACTTCGACAACTGGACATATCAGCCTTCGTACGTTTCTTCGAATACGCCGTGGTTCTTCAACGGCATGCGCGTCCAGATCTTCCCGAGCGACAAGCTCAAGATCGAGCCTTGGCTCGTGAACGGCTGGCAGTCGTACGGCAAGTTCAACGAGGCACCGGGCGTGGGGTTGCAGATCCTCTGGAAGCCCACCGGCTACCTCACGATCCTCGGCAATCAGTACGTCGGCACCGACACGCTCGGTGTCCCGGACCGTCTGCGCGTCCACACCGACGACAGCGTCATGGTGAAGTACTACGAAAAGAAGGGCGCGGCGTTCAGCAAGATGGCCGGCTCGCTCACCGTCGACGCCGGTTGCGAATGGGGCGGTCACGAGGCGGCCGCGGTCGATTGCACGTCGCAGTTCTTCCTCGGCTTCATGGCCTACCAGCGGTTCTGGTTCGTCGGTGACATGTTCGGTCTCACGGTTGGCGGCGGCGCGATCACCAACCCCGGCCGTTACCTGGTGCTCATCCCGCCGGTCAACGGCGCGAATGCGTTCTCCGGAACGCCCTATTTTTCGGCCGCACCCAAAGACAAATACGGCGCGTGGGACATGCAGATCACTGCCGATTACATGCCGGCGGAGTTCATCACGTTCCGTACCGAATTCAATCATCGCGCCGCCAACGTTCCCTATTTCTCGGGCGCGAACGGCGTGACTCCGCCCGGCGGCAACCAGGGCTCGCCGGGCTCGATGGTCGAGGGCTGGTCACCCGACCTCGTGAAGACCGAGAACCGCATCACTGCGGCCATGATGGTGAGGTACTGATGAGCACGTCGAGCTCGCGCTGGCCTTCACTGCTCGGTGGTCTCTTCACGTTGACCGCGGCCGTCGCAGCCCTGGCCGCACTCGCTGGCGCGTGCGACTCGGGGGGCGCCGAGGACGATCGCTGCAATCCGCTCGTCCAGCAGGACGAATGCGACAACGGCCTCCACTGCACCGCTGCGACGTGCTCGGAGTCCTACTGCTGTCGCGTCGACGGCACGAGCTCCGAGCCGCATTGCCACGCGGACGGCTGCCCTGGCCCCGATGCCGAGTCGGACGCCGGCATGAGCGCCGCGGGCGCCGAGGGTGGCTGAGTCACGCTTTTTGCAGTGGACGGTCCCGGTTCAAGGATTTCTTTAGGCGGCGGTGGCTACGAATGGAGGAACTCATGATGGATGCTCTCTACATCGGCCTGACGTTGGTCCTGATGGGCTCGACGCTGCTGCTCGTTCGCCTCTGCGATCGGGTGTGACGGAGACTGCCATGGGAATCATGTACCTCTTCGGTGCGGCCATCTCGGCCGTGCTGTTCGTCTACCTCGTGTTCGCGATGCTCGCGCCGGAGAGGTTCTAGTGACCACCAACGCCGTGCTGCAGCTCGCGTTCTTCTGCGCGCTGCTGCTCGCCGTGGTGAAGCCGCTCGGCGGCTACATGGCGCGTGTCTACGAGGGCGAGGCGCGTATCGCGCAGCGGGTGATCGGGCCGCTCGAGCGGCTGCTCTACCGCCTCGTCAGGGTCGACTCCCGGGAGGAGATGACCTGGAAGACCTACGCCCTCGCGGCGCTGGTCTTCAACCTCGCGGGGTTCCTCGTCGTGTATCTCCTGCAGCGCTTGCAGGGCTCGCTCCCCGGGAACCCGGCAGGGCTCGCGGCGGTGTCGCCGGACTCGTCGTTCAACACGGCGGTGAGCTTCGCCACCAACACGAACTGGCAGGGCTACGGCGGCGAGTCGACGCTGAGCTACCTGACGCAGATGCTGGGCCTCACCGTCCAGAACTTCGTCTCCGCGGCCACCGGCATGGCGGTGCTCGTGGCGCTCGTGCGCGGCTTCACGCGCAAGACTACCGGCACCATCGGCAGCTTCTGGGTCGACCTTTCCCGGAGCACGCTCTACATCCTGCTCCCGCTCTCCATCATCGGCGCCGTCGTCCTCGTCTCGCAGGGCGTGGTGCAGACGTTCGGCGACTACGCGACCGCCACGCTCCTCGAGGGGACGAAGGACGCCGGCGGCAAGGCCATCACCGATCAGGTGATCGCGCTCGGGCCCGCCGCCTCGCAGGTGATGATCAAGCAGCTCGGCACCAACGGCGGCGGCTTCTTCAACGTGAATTCGGCGCACCCGTTCGAGAACCCGACGCCGCTCGCGAACTTCGTGGAGATGTTCGCGATCCTCCTGATTCCGGCGGCGCTTTGTTACACGTTCGGCAAGCTGGTCAAGGACACGCGGCAGGGGTGGGCGTTGCTCACCGTGATGTTCGTCATCTTCCTGCCGCTCCTCTGGGTGTGTGTCTCGCAGGAGCAGGGAGCGAACCCCGCGCTCGCGTCGTTGCCGCTCGACCACGCGGCGAGCGCGCTCCAGGCGGGCGGCAACATGGAGGGCAAGGAGGTGCGGTTCGGGATCACGAGCTCGGCCCTGTGGGCCACCGCGACCACCGCTGCGTCCAACGGCTCGGTCAACTCCATGCACGACTCGTTCACGCCGCTCGGCGGGCTCGTGCCGCTGTGGCTGATCCAGCTCGGCGAGATCATCTTCGGCGGTGTGGGCTCGGGTCTCTACGGCATGCTCGTCTTCGCGATCGTCGCGGTCTTCGTGGCGGGGCTCATGGTGGGCCGCACTCCGGAATATCTCGGCAAGAAGATCGAGGCGTACGAGATGAAGATGGCGTCGCTCGTCATCTTGATTCCGCCGCTGTTCGTCCTCCTCGGCACCGCCATCGCGTGCATCGCAGAGGCGGGCCAGAAGGGGGTCGCCAATCCTTCCGCGCATGGCTTCACCGAGATCCTCTATGCGTTCTCGTCGGCCTCGAACAACAACGGAAGCGCGTTCGGAGGGCTCAGCGCAAACACGCCGTTCTTCAATGCCCTCCTCGGCATCTGCATGTGGTGCGCGCGGTACTGGCTGATCGTGCCGGTGCTGGCCATCGCCGGCGGTCTCGCGAAGAAGAAGATCGTACCCCAGACGACCGGCACGCTCCCCACGCACAATGCGCTCTTCGTGGCGATGCTCGTCGGCACGATCGTCGTGGTCGGCGCGCTCACCTTCATCCCCGCGCTCGCCCTCGGCCCCATCGTCGAGCACCTGCTCGCGCACGGAGCGGGATCATGATCCCCACGGCGGCCGCGACAGCGGGTGCACAGCGCAAGCAGCACGGCCCGCGGAAGCTCTTCGAGGGAGCGATCGTCAAGGGCGCGATGGTCGCCGCCGTGCGGAAGCTCGATCCGCGGCATCAGTTCAAGAACCCGGTCATGTTCGTGGTGGAGGTCGGCAGCCTGCTGACCACCGTCCTCTTCATCCAGGCCCTCGTCGGGAAAGGGGAGGCGCCTCCGGCGTTCATCCTCGCGGTCTCGCTCTGGCTCTGGTTCACGGTGCTCTTCGCGAACTTCGCCGAGGCGATGGCCGAGGGCCGCGGCAAGGCGCAGGCGGAGGCGCTCCGGCAAGCGCGCAAGGACACGCCTGCGAAGAAGCTCCCTGAGGCGCGGCGCGATGCGACCGTCGAGGTGGTGTCCTCGGCGAAGCTGCGCAAGGGAGACATCGTCCTCATCGAGGCCAACGACGACGTGCCGTGCGACGGCGAGATCGTGGAGGGCGTCGCCTCGGTCAACGAAGCCGCCATCACCGGCGAGAGCGCGCCGGTGATTCGCGAGGCGGGCGGCGATCGCAGCGCCGTCGTCGCTGGCACGCGCGTGCTGTCCGACTGGATCATCGTCAAGGTCGGCGCCGATCCCGGCGAGACGTTCCTCGATCGCATGATCGCCATGGTCGAGGGCGCCAAGCGCCAGAAGACCCCCAACGAGATCGCGCTCAACATCCTGCTCGCCGCGCTCACCATCATCTTCCTGCTGGCTACCGTGACCTTGCTCCCGTTCTCGCTCTTCAGCGTGAAGGCGGCGGGCTCCGGTCAGGCCGTCTCGCTGACGGTGCTCGTGGCGCTCCTCGTGTGTCTCATCCCGACCACCATCGGCGGGCTGCTGTCGGCGATCGGCATCGCCGGCATGGACCGCATGATCCAGGCGAACGTCATCGCCACGTCGGGCCGAGCAGTCGAAGCGGCGGGCGACGTCGACGTGCTCCTCCTCGACAAGACCGGCACCATCACGCTCGGCAACCGCCAGGCGACGACGTTTCACCCCGCGCCGGGCATCACGCAGCAAGGGCTCGCCGACGCCGCACAGCTCGCGTCGCTCGCCGACGAGACGCCCGAGGGCCGCAGCATCGTGGTGCTCGCGAAGGAGAAGTTCAACATCCGCGAGCGGAACATCCGCGACCTAGGCGCCACCTTCATCCCGTTCACCGCCCAGACGCGGATGAGCGGCGTCGACGTCGACGGCCGCGAGCTCCGCAAGGGCGCAACGGAAGCAGTCGTCGCCTACGTCGCGTCGAAGGGAGGGACGTTTCCCGAGGCGGTGCGCACGAAGACCAACGAGGTCTCGAAGGCGGGCGGCACCCCGCTCGTCGTCGTCGAGGCGAAGAGCGAAGGAGGCGTTACGGTGCTCGGCGTCGTCGAGCTGAAGGACATCGTCAAGGGCGGCATCAAGGAGCGCTTCGCCGAGCTGCGCCGTATGGGCATCAAGACCGTGATGATCACGGGCGACAACCCGCTCACCGCCGCCGCCATCGCCGCGGAGGCCGGCGTCGACGACTATCTCGCAGAGGCGACGCCCGAGGCGAAGCTGTCGCTCATTCGCGAGTACCAGACCGGTGGCCGGCTCGTCGCGATGACCGGTGACGGAACCAACGACGCGCCGGCGCTCGCGCAAGCCGACGTGGCCGTCGCGATGAACTCGGGGACGCAGGCCGCGAAGGAGGCCGGCAACATGGTCGACCTCGACTCGAACCCGACCAAGCTC
>JAYTZB010001063.1:0-9067 GCA_043742085.1 Polyangiaceae bacterium | reverse complement strand
GCCGGCTCGACTGGACGTAGTGGTCCGACGTTGGAACCGAGAGTGAAACAGGGGTGATGCCGGCCTTCGTGTCGAGCGAGCCGTCCGCGGCGACGGCAGCGTGCGTGATCTCGGGCGTCGGGATCTGCGGGCGCTCCACGAACATCTCGCGCGCGGGCTCATAGGTCGTGCCTCCCTCCAGCGCCCACTTGCCGCCGAACAGCGCGGCCACGAGGATGGCGCCCGAGGCGACGAGCAGACGCGTGCCGCGGATGAACCGCGACGCCAGGAAGATCGAGCCGAACACGAAGAGACTGCTGCTCGCGAGCACGAAGCCCTCGCGCGAGACGAACCAGAGGCCGGCGGTCACGAGCGCGCCGAGCGCGCGCGTCTTCTGCGTGCGGAAGCCGAAGCATGCGACGGCCGCTCCGAGCGCGAGCGCGAGGAGGTCGCCGCGCGAGTACGCCCAGCGCGCCCGATCTCCGCCGAGGACGGCGACCGGATGAATGCTCTCGGGCAGCCCGACGGTGACCTCCATGCTGCTGGTCGCGATTGGATAGTTGCTCCCCGGGACCTTCACGGCGCCCGCGATCGACCAGAGCCGAACGTCCGCGAGCGCCTGTACGCGCAGCGTGTGCGAGCCCGGGCGGATCGGCACGAGGACGTCGGCCGCGCCGGCCTCGGTGTGCAGGATGCGTTGCGCCGCGCCGTCGGTCGACAGGTACATCGCCTTGCCGGCCGGGGCGATCATGAGATGCTCCAGGCCGTTGTTGTCGAAGGCGATGCTCTCGTCGCTGATCATCTCGCCGGTGCCGGTGATGGCGACGAAGCGGCGATTCGTACGGGCGACAGCGGCGAGCACGTCACCACGCACGAGCGACTTCGCGTCGACCTCGATCTGCTGGTTGCGCTGCACGAGGTACACACGCGAGCCCGGCATGGTGGGAGGGATCGGTGACTGCGTGGTCTCGACGAGCTTGCCCTCGCCCGCGACCGAGACGCGATGCTCGGGATCGGCCTCGATCATCCACCACTCGTAGGCGGAGCGCTCGTCGTTCTTGAAGGTGAGCGCAGGCCCCACCGCGGGCGTGGGCGGGAGCGAGCCGGAGATGGTGACCTCCGCCTCCTTGCCGGTGGTGGGAAGCGTGAGCTCCTTGCCCTCGACAGTCCACCCCGTGGAGCCCTGCACGTCCTGCACCTTCTCGCCGAACGCGAGCGGCAGCTTGATCGGCCCGAGCTCGCCGGTGTGTGACGCCACCAGTCGGTAGACGAAGCTCGTCTCGGTGCCGAAGCGCACGGAGCGCGAGAGTCGGAACACCGGAGGCAGCCGCGGCTTGGATGACTGCGTGGCGTCCTCGGTCATCGGATCGAAATGGATGACGGTGGAGGAGAGCCCGCTCAGCTTCTCGCCCTCGACGAGCCGACCCTTGGTGAGCGGCGCATCGAGCGCGAGCAGCGGGCCGATGATGCTG
The DNA here is from genome assembly GCA_043742085.1 of Polyangiaceae bacterium. Taxonomy (GTDB): domain Bacteria; phylum Myxococcota_A; class Polyangia; order Polyangiales; family Polyangiaceae; genus Labilithrix. Next base: position 7,616 of record JAYTZB010001063.1, on the reverse strand, counting down.
ATCATCTGGTCGCTGCCGAGCGTCATGCGGCCGCGGAGCGTGAAGCTCTTCGCGTGCGTCAGCAGGTAGTAGCGGTCGTTGTCGAAGGTGACGGTGGGACGGCCGCCGTCCATCGACAGATCATCGAGGCGGAGCTGCGAAGGCGGGCCGAACAGCGGGATTTTCTGGTCCTCGATGGACCGCACCGTGCCCTTCAGCTCGAAGGTCATCGGGCCGTTCACTGCGCCGCGAATGGTGAGGTGCGAGAGCTGCCAGCAGTCCTCCGTGCACGGCGGCGGGGGCTCCTTCGCGGCGGAGGCGTTCGCGGCGTCCTCGTAAGGTCCAGCCTGGGCGACCGCCGGCGTCAGTATCGAGAGAGCGGCGGCGGAGGCGAAGAGTACGGCGGCGAACGCACGGCGATGAGGCTTGGGGAACATGCGGTAGCCGATCGACCGCGGCGATTCACGAATGTTCCCGCCCCGCGTTCGGCGCGTATTTTCCCGCGTTCTAGGCGCTGGGGGCGGCGACGGAGGCGCTGCGATCGGCCGCGAGTCGGCGTAGGAAGGCCTCGGTGAACAGGAACGTCCGCTCGAAGTCCGCCGCGTCGAGGTTGTCGGCGGTGTCGGACGGCAGGTGGTAGTGACGCGGCGCGCCCAGCGTGGGATCGATGCAGGTGATCCCCATCGACTCGAAGCCGAGCACCAGGAACGGCCACGCGTCGGTGGCGCCCGACGGGATCTCGTACTTGGTCACGGGCCCGACCTCGGGGTGCTCGGCGCACACGAAGGCCGCGAGCGCGACGAGACGAGGCGGCAGCGGCGCGGCGATGAGCTCGCCCTCCTGGAGCAGCCGCGGCGCGCCGTTCGAGAACGTGTCGAGCGCGAGCACCGTGGTGTTGGAGGTCGACCACCGACCGGACGCGAGGTAGTCGCGCGCGAGGTTCGACGCGCCCCCCGACCCAGCCTCCTCGCACCCCGTGATCACGGTGACGAGCTCGATGTCGGCGGGGAGCGACGGAACGATCCTTCGTGCGAGCTCCAGCGTCGCGACGCAACCGGAGAGGTTGTCGTTCGCGGCGGGCACCACCTCGTTGCGCATCACGACGTCGAGGTTGAGCACGAACGCCGCCAGGGCCGGCAGCACGAGGAGCCACATCACCGCGAGCCAGATCGGGCTCGCGGGGAGCCAGCGCAGGCCGAGCTCGATGGCCGCCAGCGGCACCAGCGAGAACGTGGCGAGCGCGAGCCCCTTGCGGAACATACGCGCGATGGGATTGGTCGCCTCCTTCGCTGCCATGCGCACGATGGTCGGCGTGAAGAGCACGCCCGTGTATGCCGCGTCCGCGTGCGCGAGCGTCACGATGCGATGGCGCATGACGCCGCGCGCCGGGAACGTCACGACCGCGTTCTGCGAGCGCACCGAAGGGAGCACGCGGCGAAGCAGCGGACGCTTCCGCATCGACTCCGACGCGTACGAGAGCGCGACGACCAGATGCATGACCGCCGCGACGACCGGCGCCCAGGTCGCGACCACCAGCGCGGCGACGGCGAGACCGAAGTGCAGCGCGAGGCTCTGGTAGATGCTGCGGCCCCAGCGGAACGCGTGCCACTCCGTGGTACCGCCGAGGCTCTCCAGCTCGGCGGCGCAGCTCTGTTGCAGGCCACGCTCGCCGGCCGTACCGGTGAGGCGCTGCGGGAAGCTCTCGAGCAACGCGCGCGTACGTTCGACGAGATGGTCGCCGAGCGCGATCCGCTCGCGACGCGTGATGACGAGGCTCTCGTCGGTCGTTGCCGTGGCAGCGTGAGGGGCCTTCGCGAGGCGACGCGCGGCGATCTGTCCTTGGGGAAGCACGCGTCGACCTTACGAGCCGGGGCGACCATGGACCACTCGGGTTCCGTGACGCGATTTCGAGCGTGTTTCACGAGGCGATTGCCACTTCACCGAGCACGCGCCTCGGGTTCGGCCTCGCATGCGAGTTCGCGCTTTCGCTCCACCGCGGAAGTGTCATGAATCGACCATGCTCTTCTCACGTGCCGACGGAACCATCGCCCGCGACGTCCCCGCCTACCGCCGCATCATGCCGTTCATCATGCGCGGCAAGAACGAGTCGGTCGCGTACTTCGAGCAGGAGATCGAGGTGGAGCGCGCCCAGGCGTTCATCGAGACGTGGAACGCGCGCTCGGCGCAGAAGATCAGCTTCTTCCACCTCTACACGTGGGCCGCGGTGCAGACCATGGCGGCCCGGCCGCGCCTGAACCGCTTCATCGCGGGCTCGCGCGTCTACGATCGCAAGGGCATCTGGGTCAGCTACTCGGCGAAGAAGAAGATGGACGACGACTCGCCGGTCGTGGTCCGCAAGTGCCGGATCGAGCCGGGGCTCCCCTTCTCCGCGCTCGTCGAGCAGCTGCGCTCGGACGTCGACGAAGGCCGCTCCGCGAAGCGCAGCCACGTCGACAAGGAGCTGTCGCTGGTGCTGATGCTCCCGGCGTTCCTGCTGCGCATGCTCATCGTCCTCCAGATGTGGCTCGACAGCTGGAACCTGCTCCCGCACGCGCTCATCGAGAGCGATCCGCTCTACGCGTCGCTGTTCATCGCCAACCTGGGCAGCCTCAAGATGGATGCGCTGAACCATCATCTCTACGAGTACGGCAACATCCCGATCTTCGCGTGCGTCGGCCGGCGCCGTCGCGCTGTGGTGGCGAACGACGAGGGCGAGCTGTCGACGCCGCTCGTGTGCACCGTGAAGTACTCGTACGACGAGCGCGTCGAGGACGGCCTCTACTGTGCGGCTGCGCTCGATTACCTCCGACGGCTCCTCGAGGACCCGATCGCGGCCGGCCTCGAGCTGCCGAGCGAGAGCCCGAGCGGGGTCGAGGCCGAGGCGGCTGCGCCCAAGCCCAAAGCCGTACGCGAGCGCGGCGCGCCCGAAACGCAGCTCTCGAACTAGCTCGCAGTTTCGCGTTTGACGCAGGGCCTCGCGCAGGTTATGCCACATACCGCGAGTCCAGGTTGGGTGCCCCCGTACGCTTGTAAGGAGCGCGCGGGCTGTGGGCGGCCACCGGGGATCGCGGGGAATCACCACCAAAGGGTGCGCTTCGCGAAAGCGACCGCCGGCCTCTCTCGAGGAGGCGCAGCAGCAGGCGAAGCAGGGCACCTCGAGACAGGCATCGAACAAATGACGTTCACCGAAGCCGCAGCCGAAGTGCTGCGCATGGCAGGCAAGCCGCTCCACTACAAGGAGATCACCGAGCTCGCCATCGAGAAGAACCTTCTCTCCCACGTCGGCAAGAGCCCCGAGGTCACCATGGGTGCCCGGCTCGCCGCGCTGCTGAAGAAGGAAGACAAGACCAACCCGATCGTCCGCGTGAAGCCGGGCGTGTTCGCCCTCGCCGAGTGGGCCGCCAAGGGCAAGAAGAAGCGCAGCGCCGCCGGCGATGCCGAAGGCGCCAACGACGCGGACGAGGCGGACCAGAACGGCGAAGGCACCGACGTCAACGCGCTCGAGGTCGAAGCGCAGACGCGCGCCGAAGCCGCGGGACGTGACCGCGACGACGACGACGACGAGCCGCTCATCGTCTCCGGAGAGGACGCGCTTCGCGCCGATCTCGCCGCGAGCGGAGCCGAGCTCTTCGACGACGAGGACGACGACGATCAGCCGATCCTCTCCGGCCCCTCCAGCTCGAACGACGTTGCACGCGGTGGCGCGGGCGGCGGTGGCGCGGCTGGCGCAGGCGCCGCCGCGGCCGGCGCAGCCGGCGACCTCGGCCCCGACGGCGGACGTCGCCGTCGCCGACGCCGTCGCCGTCGTGGCGGCCGCGAGGGTGGTCCCGAGGAGACGCGCACGGCAGCAGCGCCCCGCGAAGGCGGCGCGCTCCGTGAGGGCAGCTCGCGCGAAGGCTCGCGCGAGGGCGGCTCACGCGAAGGCTCGCGTGAAGGCAGCTCGCGCGAAGGCTCGCGTGAAGGCAGCTCGCGCGAAGGCAGCTCACGCGAAGGCAGCTCGCGCGAAGGCTCGCGCGAAGGCAGCTCGCGTGAACCCCACATCATCCAGCCGAACGCGATGGCCTCCGGCGACAGCGAGTCGTCGATCGACACGTCCCGTGATCCGCTCGCTCCGTCGCCCCGTCCGATGGTGCGTGATCGCCATCAGATCATGGCCGGCGGTGCGCCGACCGGCATCGACATCCCGCCCGGGGAAGCCGACGACCTCAGCGGTCGCGAGCTCGCCGACGCCACCGTCATGATCCTGAGCGGCTTCGACCGCACGCAGGGTCCCGTCCAGACGCGCTCGGTCGTCGACGCGCTCCTCCGCCGCGGGCGGCTCGGCGCCGATTCGCGCGACACCGTGCTCGCCTCGGCGCAGCTCACCGCGGCGCTCCGCGCCGACAACATGCGCCGTCTCGTCGCCGGACAGCGACCGCGCTTCCGCTTCGCGCTGAGCAACCAGGGTTCGCGCATCGCGCTCACCGACTGGTCGCTCAGCTCGGACCTCGTCCGCCTCGAGCTCGACGCCATCGCGGCGATCGAGCGCTATCGCGAGGCCGGACGCCGCGCGATGCTCCGCAAGCTCCAGGAGCTCCCGGGTCACGCGCTCATCGAGCTCGTGCTGCTCGGCCTCGAGCGCGTGGGCATGACGAGCATCCGCACCGTGCGTCGTGCCGGCGCTCCCGGAGGCGAGGCTCACTTCGCCGCCGTGCACCGCACGGGCACCGACGAGATCCGCACCGCCGTCGTCGTCCGCAAGGACGGCCGCGAGATCGGCCGCGAGCGCGTCAGCGATCTGCGCGGCGCGCTGCATCACTACGGGCCGGCCTCTGCGGGCTGGCTCATCACCACCGGTCAGGTCCTCAGCGGCGCACGCGAGGAGTCCGGCGCTCCCGCCGCCCCCATCGCGCTCTTCGACGGCATCGCCGTCTGCAAGCTGCTCGAGGACAACGACGTCGGCGTGATCCGCACGCGGCTCACGACGTCGATCCCCGACCTCGAGCTGTTCGACACGCTCCGAGGCTAGCCGCCTCACCGCGCCCTGACCCTCACCCCGGCCCCTCTCCCCAAACGGGAGAGGGGTGTAGAGAGAGAGCAGAGACATGAAGATGGGGTTCTTCGGTGGCTTTGCGCTCCTGCTCGCGGGCGCAGGCGCGTCGGACGTTCGCGCGGATGACGCGGCAACGTTGGCCGCGCCTCCGCTCGTGGTTTCGGTGACGCCCGGGAGTGGCGGCGGTCCGTGGAAGCTGCGTGTCGAGAACACGGGCGACGTGCCCGTGCGCATCGCCGCGGATCCGCGGCTGCTCGTCCTCGACGTGACGCCGCCGGCCGGGTTCATCGATCCCACGGCGAAGACGAAGCGCGCGGCGACGTCGACTCCACAGGCGCCGCAGCCCGTGCGCTGCGTGCTTCCTGACGACGCTCGGCCCTCGACCGACGAGGGTCGCGATCTCGTGGTTCCCGCCAAGCGCTCGTGGTCGACGAACGTCGATCCCCTCTTCTACTGCTTCGGCGCTCGCGAGCGCGCCATGCTCGTCACCGGTGCGACGGTGACCGCGCACTTCGGATGGCCGGCGCCGCTCGTGAAGCCGAGCGCGCGCACCAAGCCGGTGGTGATCGCGCCGCCGTTCGTCGCCGCGCCGGTGGGCGCTGCGGTCTCGAAGGTCGCGCCGGCAAAGGCGCTGGCGGCCGCGCCGTTCACGCTCACCGAGAGCGTCACCCCCAACGCCCCCGTCGCGCCCGCCACGCCGACAACGCCGCCTGCTGGCGCGACCGCGACAGGCGCGACCGCCCTGCCCCCGCTTCCCCCTGGCACCGCGTCGCTGGTCGTATCGATGCCCGACGCGCTCGACGTCGCGCGCGGGAACGAGATCTCCTCGACGGTCACGGTGGTGAACGAGGGCGACAAGGCCGCGGTCTTCCTGCTTCGCGCCGAGATGTTCCGCTTCAGCGTCGCAGGCCCCGCGGGCTCCGTCGCTTGCGGCACGACGCGCGCGGTCGACGCGCCCATCCGCGAGCTCTACTCGACGATCGCGCCCAAGGGTCGTGCGTCGATTGGCGTGCTCGTCAACGCGCTGTGCCCCGGCGACACGTTCGACGCGCCCGGCGTCTACCGCGTGACGCCCACGCTCGACACGTCGGAGGCCTCGGGGCGCAGCATCGGCCTCAAGACGTGGGACGGCGAAGCAAGGGCGCGCTCACCGATGCTGCTTCGCGTTCGCTCGTCGCGGAGACCGCCGACGTCCACGACACGCCCGGCGCTCGACTGACGTGGAGCGCCCGCTACCCTTCGGCGCCGACGACGAGACCGAGCTCGAGCTCGCTCTGGTCGATCTGCGCGTCGCGCGCGCGGTATGGGAGGGCGTCCCCACCGCAAGGCTCCTCGCGCGGATCCGGCTCGATCGCGACGAGCGCGATCTCGTCGATCTCGGCGACCGTGCGAGCGGCCAGGATCTCGCGTCGTCGACCTGGGACAAGCTCATGGCGCGCCTGCTCGGTCAATCGCACGCCGCGCACGAGCGCGTGCGGCGAGCAGTGGCTCGCCATGGCCGCGCCGCATCGGACGAAGGGCCGCTCGTCGCGAACGACCCCGCCATCGCGGCGCTCGTCCATGTGCTGCTCTCGGCCACCGAGACCGACGGCGACTCGTCGCCTGCCGAAGGCGTCGCCGCCCGGATCGCGCTCGAGGCCGCTGTCGTGCGCGCGTGTGGTCGCCTCGATGATCGTCTCGCGGCGCCCGGTGCCGATCGACGAGCCGCCGCCTTCGAGGCGTGCTTGCACGTCGCGACGGTCGCCACCGGTGGCGCGCCCGCGCTCGCCGCGCTCGAGGCGTGCGGTCCGGCCCTTGCGCAAGCGGCCTCGCTCTATCCGTGGGGCGACGCCGAGGTCCCGGTCGCCGAGCGGCGTGCGGTGCTCCTCGATCGCGCGGTAGCCCTTGCCTCGCCGTCGCTCGGACGTGAGGTGGCCGCGCTCGGGGCGCAGCAAGGTGAGCTCGTGGCATTCGTGAGAATGGAGCCGCGCTCGATGAACGAGCCGCAGGTGGTCCCGCCGAGCTCCTGGTTCCCCGCCGACTTCGGATCGCTCGAGGCAGCACGCCGCCTTGCCGGCGCCCTCGAGCGCGGCGCGACGACGGCACCACGCGCGCGCTCGGTGATCCTGCGCGGCGGTGATGCAGCGCTCGATGCCATCGGCGCCGTGATGCTCGACGCCGCTGCGCATCCGTTTGCGAGCGCGGTCTTCGCGGACATCCTGGGTCGCGCCTCGCGCGAGCGCGACGTCGTTCGGCTCGTTTCGTACTTCGCGATCGCCCCCGACGTCGCGACCGCCGCGCACGCTCTTGCGACGAGCACCGCGCCCGAGGTGCCGTCGGTGCTCCGTGCGTGGCTCGAGTCGATACTCCCGGCCGACCTCTCGCGATGCGTCGCCGCGCTGGCCCCCTATCCGCACCTGCACGCCGCGGTGAAGCCCCTGCTCGACGTCTGAGCGGCCCACGCGAACAGGCACGGTGGATCCGTCCACCCGCAGCGCATCTACAAGCAGCGCATCTACAAGAGGAGGGGCTGGTCGACCCAGGAGGCCGCCCGCGCGCGCCGGCGCAAGGCGACTATCGTGTTCTTTCGAGCACTTGGAGCGGATTGGCACGGGCTCGCGACGGC
>JAYTZB010001062.1:0-2124 GCA_043742085.1 Polyangiaceae bacterium | reverse complement strand
GAGTCGCCGCGGCACGTCGCGCGATCGACCTCGAACTCGCGGGGGCCGAGGACGGCGCCCGTCGCCGCGTTCGCGCTTGGGCCGGTGGCGAGGATGGTGCTCTTCGCGCGCGCCACCTTGAGGCCGACCACGTTCTGGACGCCGCCGCCGAAGCCGACCGGCATGATGACGTCGCCGGTCTCGACCGGGCTGTGGAGGCGCATCGTCAGCACGGCGGCGTTCGCGATCGGGCGATCGAGCACGAGGAACGCGACGTCGGCATCGCAGAGCACCTGGCCGGTGGGGTGCAGCGTGCGCACCGCGCGCGCCACCGGTACATCGACGTCCGGGCGAACATGCGAGCCCGTGTAGATGGCGATCGACGAGGGGTCGACGTCCTCCGCGAGGTGATCGCCGTTGTGCGACCGGCCGCGTGCATCGCACGAGGGCGTGGCGGTGACGGCGCGCGACACGCAATGACGAGCGGTGACGATCAGGTTCGGAGCGACGAGCGCGCCGCTGCACAGCGTGATGTGCGTGGGGCTGTCGGCCATCGTCGTCGCGATCGCGACGACACCCGAGGAAGACTCTTGCTCCACCGCGCGTAGACTTGCGGCATCGGGGACCTGATTTCGCTTCACGCAGCCCGCGCCCATCACGGCGAGGCTCGCAGTGACCAGCGTCAGAGCGGTGAGGTTGCGCGTGCTGAGCGAGCCGAGCGTGCCAACCGTGACCGACGACACGATGCGTGCGGCGGACTGGAGTGCAGAGCGTGCGTGCTTCTTCATGTCCGGGGCGCGAGGCGGCTCTTGTGAAAACAAGCCGGCGCTCTTCAACGCCTCTCGCTCTCTCCAATGTGCACGATCGAACGCATTCGCGCGAGGGGCTTCACGACGATTTAACGTCGAAAAAATAGGCTTACCGTGTGTGTGCTCGTCGCTCATCGGATGTGTGTGCGCATGGATCGAACGCGCACCACGACGTGCACGTGAGTCGATGAATTCCCGAACGTCCCACCGTGATTCACGGCTGCGCGCGCAAGATCGTCGTGCTTCCTCGCGTGGCGCGTCCGTTGGTTCGCGGTCGATCCACGAAGCGCTTACGTGTCGGCTTACGTGTCGTCTGTCCGGGTGACAGCCGCTGCAGTGCTCGACGCTCGGCTCAGTCTCGCAAGCCTTCGAGCTGCGAGTTGAGCTCCGCGCCCACCAGGATCGCGAGGCTCGTGAGCCACAACCACACGAGGAGCACGGCGACGGCAGCGAGGCTTCCGTAGAAGACTGCGTACTCCGCGAGAGTGGTCACGTAGACACCGAACGCCCACGAGATCACCAGCCAGAGCACGACCGCCAGCACCGCGCCCGGGAGGACACGACGCGTGACGCGCTTCGAATGACTTACTGCGAACCTGTAGAACGCTGCGAGCACGGCCGTGGCGAAAAGTACCGAGAGTGAAAGCGCTAGCGCACGCTCGCCACTCGACCGCACGATGCGCGCGCGACGACGACGTGTCGACTCCGGAACCGTGGGGTCCTTCTGTTCCGCATGGGTGATGCTCGGGCTCGGCGACGTAATGCTGCGTCTGCTCGAGCTCGCCGGCGAAACTGTCACGCTCGTGCTCGCGGGTCCTGGCGACGCCGGCGCTGCACTGCCGGCCGCCGTCACGAATGGACGAGCCTCCGGCGGATGCACGGCTGCGTCCCATTTCACGATCGCGAAGGCCGCGAAGGCGAACGCGCCGAGCGACATGACCACCCACGCGAGAGCGAGCAGTCGCTTCTTCAACCACGGTCGTCTCGGCGCGCCGACGACGGTCTCGACGGCGTTGATGAGACCGTGCGTGCCGCCCGAAGCGACCCACAAGAACGACAGCGCCGCGGCGGGACCGAGCGTCGCGCCGCCTGAACCAGCGAGTCGTTGCACCTCCGTCTTGACGATGGCCTCGGCGGTGCCGGGGAGGTTGTCGAGCACCGGTGAGAGCACGGCATCGACGCCGCGTCGCCGCGCGATCAGCCCGACGATGAAGCCGACGAAGACGAGCAGCGGCAGCAGGCTGAGAAAGAAGTGGAACGCCATCGCTGCCGCCGCGAGCAGGACGTCGTGCAGCACGAGGCCGTGACCGAGCCGATAGACGCCGCGCACGATACG
>JAYTZB010001061.1:0-4280 GCA_043742085.1 Polyangiaceae bacterium | reverse complement strand
CGAAGCCGCGAACCACCTTCTCGTGACCGCGCACCATCGTGCGCGATCCGACGCGCTGCATGAACGCGCGAAACTGCATGCGGCCGAACGCGAAGCGGGCCGCCTGATCCTGGAGATCTGCGGGGATGACGTCCGCCGTGCTCGGATCGCTCCACATCATCTGGAAGCGGATGTCGGCATCGTTCAGCGACGAGAGGTCCTTCCAGCGTTCCTTCAGGAGCCGATCCTTCGGGATGCCGCCGTGCACGAAGAAGAAGCGGTCGAAGAGCAGGCTGTTCGGCATCTCCTCGAAGAGCATGCGGTAGTGACGGAAGACGTCGATCGGCAAGAGCGGCTTCAGCGTGTTGATGGCCTCGGCCGGCTTCACGCCGCCGTACATCGTGCCGTTCACCTCGACGTAGTACTCGTGGTTGCCGCGCAGCATGATCACGTGATCGGGCGCGGTCACGAAGAGCTGCATCGCGGTGCGCAGCACGCCGTTGATGCTGAAGAGCCCGCGATCGATGTAGTCGCCGAGCAGGATGAGCAGCGGGAACGGCTGCGTCGGATCCTTGCGATAGGCGTCGACCTTCTCGAAGAACTTCGACTGCAGCACGGTGGCCTTGAGGATGCTGTAGCAGCCGTGCAGATCGCCGAGCACGGTGAGCTCGTACTTCTCGCCGGGCTTCGGCATGCGCACGTAGACATGGCCGTCGAGGAACGGCTCGGTGCCCGCCAGCTCGGCGATGTTCTTCTTGCCCGTGAGGCGGCCCGCGCCCTTCTTGCGCTGCTCGGTGAGCACCGCGAGCGCACGATCGATGAGCTGCCGATCCGCACCGACCTGCCGGCCGATGGTCTCGGGGTCCGCCGAGAAGTGGAACTCGAAGGGCTTGAAGAACGGATGATCGACGGTGCTAGGCAGCGAGGCGCGCGGCGCGTCGACCACCACCGATTGCGCGCTGTCGCCGTCGTCCTCGACGATGTCGATGCCCAGGTCGCCCTCGAGCAGATGCGCGAGCTCACCTCGGAACTGCACCTCCGCAGGATGCGCGACACCGTCGGCGAGCAGCAGGTGATCGATCAGCGCCATGAGCTGCTCTTGCCCGGGCCGATCGAACATCTGGAAGATCTCGAAGCAGCGGACCTTCAGCTTCGCGTGCACGAACGCCTTCGGGTCTTCCCCCTCGGAGACGCTCTCCGTGAAGAGGTCCTTCACGTTCTGATCGATGCCCTCGAACACCTCGTGGAAATGCCGCGTGTACTTGGTCACGACGTCGTCGACGACGTCCTTCGCGGCGTCGGGCATGGCATCGCGTGCGCGATGCTCGATGAGCTGGCGGATGATCTCCTTGACGAAGCCCTTCTCCTGGGCGTCGAAGTCACCGTCGATGTATCCGAACGTCACGAGGTAAAAAATTACCGCGTGCATCTGGTGCTCGGCGCGCTGCGGGTCCGTGCTGAACGTGATCACGTCCAGCACGATACCCGCTCGGTTGCGTCACCGCACCAGTCAGGTCACCGCATCCGTCAGGTCACCGCATCGGTCAGAGCGGATGCCTCGACGCGCAGGTGCCGCTCGGACCGCTGCCGCTCTCGCCGCCGCGAACCCAGCTCCCCGCCTCGCACTGGTACCAGAGGTTGTCGAACTTCGATTCGACGCAGGTCTTGGCGTCCACCATCTCGGCGAGCGTGCCGGAGTAGCAGCCGCCGTCGGCGCTCGTGTCCGCCGGCCCCTGGCTCGCGCTGCTCGATGCGCCCGACGTGCTGGGCGCGGGGTACCGATCGCACTCGGAGCGATGCTTCTGGTAGCCGTACCAGGCGTTGCTGCCCTGGGAGTTGAAGATGTGGAGCGCGCACCGGGTGTTCGCGGCGGCGTCATACAGACCGGAGGCGCTGCTCGGACAGCCGGAGTCGTGGAAGTGCAGGCTGTTCACCTGGAACAGGCCGTAATCGACGCTGCCGTTGCGGTTCCGGTTGGAAGCGCGCTCGTAGAAGTTCGACTCGTACTTGATGGTGCACAGCATCTTCCCGACCACCGAATCGGGGAAGCCCGCCTGACGCATCAGCGTCGCGGCCTCCCGCTCGGAGAGCCTTCGACCCGCGAGGAGATGGTCCTGCGATTCGCCGGTCGGCTCGGCGGAGCCATCGCCCGTGGTGTCGGCGGCACAGCCGGCGATCGTCGTCAGCGTGACCACGGCAACAGCGAGGAGAGCGATTCGGTACTGACCCATGCCCACACCTTCAGCAAAGGTCAGACCGTGTGCGCGCGTTTTCTCAAGCAGCTGAAATCGCTGGTATTTCAGCAATCGTAAGCGTGCTGAGTGATCTGCTCTGGGTGGAAAGCCCGGGGTCCGAGGATCCATGGCAGGTCTGCACCCCCCGCGATGGCGATCATCCCGTTCGCCACACTCCGTCGGTTCGCTCGGCCCGCTGCGGTACGTGGCTCATCGCGTGCTCGGCCATCGCGGTGATGGTGAGGCTCGGATTCACGCCGAGGTTCGCGGGGATGATCGATCCGTCGACGACGTAGAGATCGTCATAGCCGAACGCGCGGCTCCGGGGATCGACGACGCCGTCCTCCGGCGTCAGACCGATCGGGCAGCCACCGAGGATGTGAGCGGTCGAGGCCTTGTTCAGGAGCACCTCGATGGTGCCGCTCTGCGGGATGCCGCCCCCCATCTTCGCGGCCATCTTCTTGGCGACGAGGTTGGCGACCGGGATGTAGACGGGCACCGGCGGTCCGTCACCGCGATCGCTGTCGAGCTTCTTCCCGAAGGGCCAGTACCAGCGGCGGCGCAGCGTGTAGCGGAGATGGCTGTCGACCGGCTGCATGACGAGGAGGATGGCGGTCTTCCGCGCCCAGCCGAACGGGATCAGCGTGCGGGCGAACTGGATCGGGTGCTTGATGATCGTCCCGATCCATCGCAGCCAGCGCGGAATGCTCCCTCCGCCCCCGGTGAGCACGGTGAGGAGCGGCGCCATCGCATCGGAGCCCGCGGGATAACGGACCACCTCGATGTGCGTCTTGTCGTCGATGTAGACGCCGCTGGTGATGGCGATGCCCTTCGAGAAATCGACGCCCTTCTTCCGCGACTGCACGGTGAGCAGCGCCTCGCTATTGGTGCGGAGGAAGCGACCGAGCTGCTCGGAGAGCTTACCGAGCGAGCCCTTCTCCTTGCAGCGCATGAGCAGGTTCACGGTGCCGTAGGAGCCACCCGATACGACGACGCCGCGCGTGCGGATGGTGCGTCGGGGGTGGAGGAGGCCCGTCGATTTTTCGACCGTGAGCTCGTAGCCGCCGCCTTCGATCGGCTTCACGTCGAGCACGCGCGACTCGGGAAAAATGGTGGTTCCGCGCTTCTCGGCGAACCAGAGGTAGTTCTCCTCGAGCGTGTTCTTCGCGCCGTGACGGCACCCCACCATGCATCCGCCGCAGAGGATGCAGCCCGTGCGCGCCGGTCCTTCGCCGCCGAAGAACGGATCGGGGACGGTCTTGCCCTTCTCGCCGAAGTACACGCCGACCGTCGCGCGATGGAACGTGTCGCCACGCCCCATGTCCTCGGCGATCTCCTTGAGCATGCGATCGGTCTCGACGATGACCTCGCTCGGGACCGCGCCCAGCATGCGCTTCGCCTCGGCGTAGTGAGGCTCGAGCACGCTCTTCCAGTCCATGCCCACCCAGCGGACGTCCTCGAAGGCCTTGGGCGGCGGGACGAGCAGCGTGTTGGCGTAGACGAGGCTCCCGCCGCCGACGCCCGCGCCGTGGAGGAAGAAGGCGTCCTTCACGAGGGTCATCTGGAGGATGCCGTACATGCCGAGCCAGGGCTTCCAGAAGTACTTGCGAAGGTTCCAGTTGGTCTTCGGGAAGTCCTCGCGCTTCCATCGCTTGCCCATCTCGAGCACGGCGACGCGATAGCCCTTCTCGCTGAGCCGCAGCGCCGACACGCTTCCCCCGAAGCCCGAGCCGACGATCACGAAGTCGTAGTCGAAGTCCGTCACTCGACGGAGGTTAGTACGGCCGGCAATGAGAGGGGTAGGATGCTTACCGCTTCGATGGCTCGTCCGGCGCCTCCCTCGATTCCCCCCGGCACGCTCATCTCGTCACGCGCGAGCGGAACGAGTCGCGGCGGGAGCTATGCGCTCGGCGCGAAGCTCGGCGCGGGCGGGATGGGGATGGTCTTCGAGGCCACCGACGAGCAGGGCCGCGCGGTCGCAGTGAAGACGCTCCTCGTCGGCCCGAACGCCTCTGCCGCGGCGGCCGAGACGCGCGCGCGCTTCGACCGCGAGATCGAGGCCACGGC
>JAYTZB010001060.1:0-1926 GCA_043742085.1 Polyangiaceae bacterium | reverse complement strand
TCGTACTCCTTCATGAAGGGCGTGCCGTCGAGCCGCTTCAGGATCGCGCCTTCGCCGCGCAGCGCCTCCGAGATGAGGAAGTTCTTCGCCTGCGGATGGAACAGGCAGGTCGGGTGGAACTGGTAGAACTCCATGTTCGCCACCTCGGCCCCCGCGCGAAAGGCCATCGCGACGCCGTCGCCGGTCGCGACGTCCGGGTTGGTCGTGTAGAGGTAGACCTTCCCCGCCCCGCCGGTCGCGAGCAGCGTGGCACGCGCGAGCACCTTCTCCACCTTGCCGTGGCCGACGTCGAACACGTACGCGCCGGCGCACACCTCCGGGCCCCCGTACTTCGCGAGCGTGATGAGATCGATCGCCATGTGCTCGTCGAGCACGCGGATGTTCTTCGCGTTCGCGACCGCCGCGACGAGCGCGCGCTCGACCTCGCGGCCCGTCATGTCGCCGGTGTGCACGATGCGCCGCGCGCTGTGCCCGCCCTCGAGATGGAGATCGAGCCCGCTCTTGTCGCCGCTGGTCTCGACATGCGGGCTCGACTCGTCGGCGTGGGCGACGCCCTGTGCGCGATCGAATTGCGCCCCGTAGTGCTGGAGCATCCGGATGCGGTCCGGCGCTTCGCGCACCGTGAGCTCGACGGCCCGCGGATGGCTCATTCCTGCGCCGGCCACGAGCGTGTCCTGCACGTGCTTCTCGAACGAGTCGTCCTTGTCGAGGACCGCCGCGATGCCGCCCTGCGCGTACTTCGTGTTCGACTCGTCGCGCGCGCGCTTGGTCACGATGATGACCTCGCCGTGCGCCGCCGCCTCGAGCGCGAACGACAGCCCGGCGATGCCGCTGCCGATGACCAAGAAGTCGCACGTCAACATGGGCCGGCCATCCTACCGCGTTCAGCGCCGATTCGGCGTCCACCATAGCCCCGTTGACACCGGGCGCATCGCTCCCTAAAACTGCGCGGAACTGAATCGCCATTCATCGAGTGGCGCTGGTCGCTCTCGCTCGCGTTCCCGTCCCCCGCCCCCCGTACCGTAGGCCTCGCCATGAAGATCCTCGTTCCGCTCAAGCGGGTCGCCGACCCGGACAACGCCAACAAGGTGAAGGTCAACGCCGGCAAGCTCGAGACCACCGGTCTCGAATGGAAGCCGAATCCGTTCGACGAGTACGCGGTCGAGACCGCCCTGCGGCTCACGGAGAATGGGGCCAGTCCCAAGGCGCGCCAGGGGGAAGTGATCGTCGTCACGTTCGGGCCGAAGGAGACCGAGACCACGCTCCGCGGAGCCCTCGCGACCGGCGCCGATCGCGCCATCCGCGTCGACGCCACCGACGACCAGCTCGACGGTGACATCATCGCGCGCGCTCTCAAGGCGATCATCGAGCAGGAGAAGCCGGACCTCGTCCTTGCCGGAAAGCAGGCGGTCGACGGCGACTCGAACCAGGTCGGACAGCTCGTCGCCGAGTACCTGGGCTGGCCGCAGGCCACCTTCGCCGGCAGCATCACCAGCGAGGACGACAAGTCTCTCCTCGTCGTACGCGAGGTGGACGGCGGCACCATCTCGCTGCGCCTCACCCTCCCCGCGGTCATCACCGTCGACCTCCGCATCGTCGCGCCGAAGAGCGTGAAGTCGAAGCACACCGCCGACTCGCACACCTACGCGGACGGCGTTCGCTTCGCGGCGCTCATGGCCATCATGGCCGCGAAGAAGAAGCCGCTCGTCGAGATGAAGCTCGCCGACCTCGTCGGCGCCGATACCGCGCTCAAGATCAAGTACACGGGCTTCGAGCTTCCGCCGGCGCGCAAGGCCGGCATCAAGGTCAAGACCGTCGCCGAGCTCGTCGAGAAGCTCAAGTCCGAAGCCAAGGCTCTCTGAGAGAAGACGAGAAAATCATGTCCAACGTCCTCGTCATTGCCGAGCTCCACGACGGTCACGTCCG
>JAYTZB010001059.1:0-6200 GCA_043742085.1 Polyangiaceae bacterium | reverse complement strand
AGCACGGCTTCATCCATCCCGGCGAAGCGCCACGCGCGCCGACCTGACGCCGCCACGCGGCTCGGAGCCATCCCGGCAGCCCCGCTCTCGTCTCGTCTCCGAAGGCGCGGCTCTCGATCGACAACCCCCGCGCGACCGTCGGCGCGCAGCGCTCACGACCCCGCCTGCGGGCCCCCTCCCCTCCCCTTGTCGGCCTCTCGTCTCCGCCCAGCAGATCGAGATCAGCTCACAGCCAGCCCACAGCTCCGGCCCCACCAGAGCCCCCGCGCCCTACTTCCACGTCTCCCACGTCTCCGGCGCAAAGCCCAACGTCGCGTCGGTGCCGCGCCGCACGATCGGCGTCTTCAGGAGGAGGGGATCCTCGATGAGCAGCGCCTCGATGCGCGGGCCCGTCGGCGCCGAGTACTTGAGGCCCTTGTCGACGTAGCGTTTGCCCTCGCGGTCGATGAGCGCCTCGACGCCGCCCACACGCGCCGCCACGCTCCGCAGCTCCCCGGGTGAGAGACCCTTCTCGGTCAGCTCGACGCTCTGGACCTTCATCCCGCGCTCCTTGAACCAGCGCTCGGCTTTTCGGGTCTCGGCGCACTTCTTCTTGCCGAAGATCTGGATGATGGCGGACACGCAACAAGCGTAAACGACGAGCGCATCCGAGCGCGAGCGGATCCCCACACGCGCGCACAAGCTCTTTCCAATCGACATCGGTCGCGCAACGGAATGCGCGGAGCGTGCTGCAGATCCGCGTCGCACCGGTACCGTTCCTCGCGATGCGGAATCACGTCACGCTCGGTGTTGCGACGATGCTCGCCATCGTCGGCACCGCCTGCATGCACGAAGGCGCGCTCCCCACGGCATCTGCGGCGTCCGAGACGAGCACCGAGCCAACGAGCCCCGAGACGGCCGCCATCGAGCAGCGCGAGATCTGCGTGGGCTCCTCGGTCGCGAGCGCCGGCGTCCTCGCAGACACGCTCTACTACCGCGCCGCGATGCTGCCCGACGGCAAGCTCGCAGTCGGCTACTTCGCGTTCTTCTCGGAGGAGCGTCCCTGGGGCAACAACTGGCTCACGTGGACGGTGCTCCCCGCGATCGCCCTCGATCTCGTCTACACGCGCAGCATGATGGTCGGTCCCGGTCTCCAGCGCGCGCTGTACGGCAAGGGGGACGTCGAGGGCTTCCGCATCATCTACGAGCTACGTCCCGACGGCAGCCTCGAGGTCGAGCACGCCATCGCCGACGACGGCTCGCACGATCCGGTGCACCTCGAACGCGCCGACCTGATGGGCCTCGATGCCAAGCGGCCCACGCTCTACTCCGACACGTGGAGCCACCAGCTCGGCGGTCGAGGCCTGCGCGACAAGGCGGGCCTCTCGTACGTGCGCTGCTTCGGCGCCGGTCACGTCCGCCCGCTGACCGATGCGCTCTCTGACGACTTCGCGCTCGCGGGTCGTGCTCCGCCCGCGCACGTCGAGGCGCTCGGTGGCCGCGTGCTTGGGGCGCCGCTTCCGGTTACGGCCCAGGCCTCTGCGCCCGCGCGCCCGCGACCGCCCATGTGACCCGGCCGGACGCGCCGCTCCATCAGCACGAGCAGAGCTGGTAGCAACGTGAGCGCCGCCGTCAGGCACGCCACCTCGCCCAGCACTGCGACCACGCCGAAGAGGAAGAGCGCGCGGTTCTCCGCGACCAGCAGCGACGAGTAGCCGATGATGGTGGTCAGCGAGCAGAGCGCAACGGCGCTGCCGGTCGCGCGGATGGTGCGCGCGACGTCGTGCCGCCCGTCCTGGACGTAGCGGCTCATCACGTTGACCGCGTAATCCACGCCGATCCCGAACGTGATCGGGAAGGCGATGAAGTTCGCGAAGTTGATCTTCACGCCGAGCACCATGGTGGCGGCAACGAGCCAGAGCACGCCGACGGTGAGCGACCCGATGACGTAGAGCGCCGTCGTGTGACGCCTCAGCATGAGCACCACCACCGCGACGACGCCGAAGAACGCGAGCGCGCTCGTGATGGCGCCGTCGCGCTGGATCGAGCCGAGGATGTCCGCGGACAGCGGCAGCGAGCCGGCGACGCGCGCGGCCCTCGGCGCGGCCACCGTCCCCGCCGCGCGCAGCCTCTCGACGAACGCGACGAGCGGCGCCCCCTCCCATAGCGCCTTCGACGGGCGTGGAAAGACGAGGACGGTGCGGCCCGCCGTGCCGTCGCGCTCGAGGATGCCGATCAGGAAGGTGCGCGGCAGATCGGAGAGCGTCACCGGCTCCGGGCCCTCGTCGCCCACGAGACGCGTGAGCTCGGCGCGACGCTCCGGCGAGAGGACCGACCGGAGCTTCGGCGTCAGCTCCTCGCGGATGGCCGCGGCCTCCGCGATCTTCGCCTCCTGGTCGCGGGGGAGCACGTCATCGAGCGTGCGGATGCTCGAGACGAGCGCGCCGAGGTCCGTGTCGCTCACCTCCTGACGAAGCCGCGCTGCGACCGCGCTTGCTTGCTCGTTCGAGTCGGTGAGGAGCACCGTCGGCGTGAGGTATCCGCCGAGCACGCTGTCCATGCGCGCCCCCCAGTACCCTTCGCCGCGCGTCCAGGTGTCCTTCCGGCGCAGCTTCGCCATGTCGGACTCGATCTCTCCGGTGTCGAAGCGCGAGACCTCCACCAGCGCGAGACCGCTAAAAACAAGGCCGATCGCGAGCACCAGGGCCGGACGGCGCTCGACGAGGCGCGCGAGGCCGCTCGTGAACGACGCCTCCGCACGATGCGCGAACGCTCTTCCGCGCGCGCGGTCCACCCAGGCGATGAGCGGCGGCATGGCGACGAACGCCATCGCCCACGACATCACCATGCCGATGCCGCCGATGATGCCGAACTGCCGGAAGCCGCGGAACTCGGTGCTCACGAGTGAGGCATAGGCGACGCCGGCCCCGAGCGCGGCCGACAGCGTCCCGATGCGCGCCGATGCCACGGCGACCACGAGCGCCTCGTGGGAGTCGTGCCCGTGACGTCGCTCCTCGACGTAACGCGCGAGGAGAACGATGCCGAAGTTGATGCCGTTGCCGACGATGATGGCGCCGAGGAACGCGGTGTTCGAGTTGAGCGCGCTCACGCCGAACGGCGGCAGCGATGCGAGCGCGAACGCATACACGGTCGCAAGCAGGAGCGTCGGCACGAGGACGAGCACGCTGCGCGCCCAGCGGTAGTAGAGGATGATCACCGCCACGACGAGGACGAGGACGATCACGCTCGAGACCGCGAGGTCCGCGACGAGCGCCTCCATCTCCTCGACCGAGATGGCGACGTCGCCGGCGTACCCGAGGCGCATCCCGGGCGCGTACGCCGCGGTCCCGCCGAGCGCGGCGATGTCCGCCTGGACCCGCGAGAGCAGCTCCTTCCCATGCGCGGTCCCCGACTCGAAGCCGCCGACCTCGATGAGCAGCGTCGTGAGATGGAGGTCTCTGCTCGAGTAGCGATCGCTGTCCCCGGCGCCGCGCTTCGGGAGCTTCGCCGCGTACTTCTGCTGGATGTCCCGGAAATCAAGGGGCGGGGCGGCGCTGTCGTCGTCGAGCGCGCCGCCTGTCTCGCGTGCCACCTCCCAGTCACGCCGCGCCTCGATGCGCTGGCGGATGGAGCGGAGGTCATCGGCGTCGACGTACAGCGCGGCGTGCTTCTCGAGGAACGCGTGCTCATCGGCGGTGCCCGTGCGGACGGTGCGCGCGAGCTCGGGCGGATACGTCCGGACACGCGCTGCGAGGTCGTCGACGAAGCGCTCGCCAGCAGCGAGCCGCGACGGATCCCCGGTGTCGACGACGACACCGAGGTACTGGAGCCCGGGCATGCGGGCACGCAGCTCGTCGAGGGCCTGGACGCTCGCCGCCTTTCGCGGGAGCAGCTCCTCGAGGTCGCTCTTGAGGTGGAGATAGAGGTCGGCGGTGCGCCACGTGGCCGGGATCGCCAGCAACAGCGCGGCGAGCCAGATCCACTTGCCGTGGCGCAGCGTGAAGTCGACGAACGCCCGCGTCCGCGGACCGGGCACGGCAGACGTGCCGGAGCCACCGGACGCGCCGCTCACGAGAGCCCCACGCCGATGATGGTGAGCACCGCGGCGCCCCACACGCCCGCCGCGACGTCATCCATCATCACGCCGAGCCCGCCGGGCAGCGCCTCGAGGGCTCGCGCCGGCCAGGGCTTCCACTGATCGAAGATGCGGAAGAGCACGACGCCGAGCACGACGCTGGTCCACGTCGGCCCGCTCGCCGCCAGCGTGACGAGGACGCCCACCACCTCGTCGATGACCACGATCTGCGGGTCCTTGAGGCCCGTCTTCGCGATGACGTGGTCGGCCGCCCAGATGCCGACGACCGCCAGCGCCGTCGCGACGAAGAGCACCGCCGCGGGACCGCTCGAGCGCAGCACGAGGTAGAGCGGGACAGCGGCGAGCGTGCCCGCGGTGCCCGGCGCGAGCGGGACGAAGCCGCAGCCGAACCAGGTAGCGAGCACGATGGCGAGGCCGCGCTTCACGACGCCTCCGCTGCGCGCGTCGAGCCCGCCGCTCCGAGGATCGCCCTCGCCGCTCCGAAGACGGCGAGGGTGATGCCGAGCCCCGCGACGACGTCGACGATCCAGTGATGATCGAGGTAGACGGCTGCCGTGCACATGAGGAGGAGGAACACGACGGCGAGCACCCGCCCCGGGAGGCGCAGGACCGGCCAGCCGAACAGCATGATCAGCAGCGGATACGCCACGTGCAGCGAGGGCACCGCGCCATAGACGTCGCTCGCGCGTCCGTAGAAATCGCGGAAGTAGTGCATGCCGAGGAACGCGTCGACGCGCGCGAGCTTCGGGCCTTCGCTCGCGTGCGCCGCGAGATCGACCGAGCAACCGTGCGCGTGGAAGTACCAGGGCGGTGCGGCCGGATAGAGATGGTACGTCGCGAAGCCCGCCAGGTTCACGAGCAGGAACACCCACCCGAACACGCGCATCCGCTCGTAGTCCTTCACGTACAGGTAGATCGCGAAGGCGATGGCCACGAAGATGAACGTGCCGTAGGGGATCGCGAAGAGGAGGTCGAGCGGCAGCGAGTCGTGCGCCTGAAGCCAGTCGTGCACGGTCCCGCGCGCTCCTCCGATGTTCGCGCTTGCGATGCGCATGTCGATGGCGCGCAGATCGCACAGGTGCACGCGCTCGGTGCTGACGCCCACGTCCTTCACGAAGCGCATGCCGTCGTAGACGAGACCGAGGACACCGAAGGGCAGGAGCCCGAGGAACAGCCGCTTGCTGCGGGCGCTCGTGTACGCGAGCGCCGGAACACCCGCCATGATCGCGGCATGCTCCCAGCGCCCAAGACCCGCGAGGACGCACCCCAGCGGCCACAGTACGAACGGCAGCGGAAGCAGGACACCCGCGTCCGGCCACAGCGTTCGCACGTGGCGCAGGGCTCGGATCACGACGCGTCCCACCAGTGATCGCGTTTGGCGAGATCGAAGACCTCGCGCAGGATGGCGATTCCGTTGCTGGCGGTGGCAGCGTCGATGGTGAGCGCGGGCTGGAGGCGGATGCGAGGCGCGTAGGTCATGGCGAGGAGACCGCGTGCGACGCAGGCGTCGTAGACGCGCCGCGCGGCCTTCGCGGAGATCGGCTCCCTCGTCCGCTTGCTCCGCACGAGCTCGATGGCGAGCAGGAGCCCGCGTCCTCGGACCTCGCCCACGAACGGATAGTCGTCGACGAAGGGCTGGAGCTCGCGCAACATGCCCTCGCCGATGACGTGTGCATTCTGCACCAACCGCTCGTCGTCGAGCACGCGGAGTGCGGCTGCGCCGGCCGCGGCCGCGAGCGGATTGCCGCCGTAGCTCGAGGACGATCCGGACGGCGCCGCCCACGGCGTGGCCCGCGCGATGACGTCGGTGGTGAGCACGCCGCTCAGCGGATAGCCGCCGCCGAAGGCCTTGCCGAGCGTCACGATGTCGGGGCGTACGCCGGCGTGCTCGAGGCCCCAGTACCGGCCGGTGCGACCGAGGCCGGTGATCATCTCGTCGACGATGAGGAGCGCCTCGTGCTCGTCGGCGATCGAGCGCACCGCGCTGAGGAAGCTGTCGGGCGGGATGACGTTGCCGGCCGTGCCTTGCATCGGCTCGATGATCATCGCCGCCACGGCGCCTCCCGATTGCGTCTTCAGCTGCTTTCGCGCCACCTCCGCGCACGCGATCCCGCAGGACGGATAC
>JAYTZB010001058.1:0-7256 GCA_043742085.1 Polyangiaceae bacterium | reverse complement strand
GGTCGATGCCTGGCGATGGAGATCCTCGTCCCCAACGCCGCGATTCGAAACCTGATCCGCGAGAACAAGATCCACCAGATCTACGGCTCGATGCAGGTCGGTCAGGACAAGCACGGCATGATGACGCTCAATCAGTCGCTCATGAACCTCTACTTGCGGCGGTTCATCTCGCTCGAGCAGGCGCTCACGCAGTCGAACGAGTCCGACGAGCTCAAGGGCATGATCGAGCAGCGTGCCAAGGCCGGCGGCCTGGGCGAGCAGCAGCAGCGCGGTCAGCACCAGCAGCGCTGACGCCGGTCACTTCCCGCCGAAGATCTTGTCCAGGAACTTGTCGCTCGTTCCGCCGATCCCCACACCGACGGTGACGAGCCGATGATCGTGGCCATTGCCGCCGAAGAATACGAGCGGTTTCACGCTGTCCGTATCCAGCTCCCAGTAACGACCGAAGAGTGACAGCTCGACGGCGCTCGAGAAGTGATATCCGACCGTGCCGTAGAGGCGTGTCGTGAATTGCTTGAAGTCGTCGAGCGGAATGGGCGCCGTGCGCACGAGCTGGGCATTCACGGTGAGGTTGATCGGATAAGGGAGCGCGAACGTGATCTGTCCTCCGTAGACGCCGTCGAACGCGGTGGCGCGGAGCGCGGCATCGGGACGGAACTCGGGATCCGACGGGCTCGCATGGGTCGACGTGCCGACCGCGAAGCCGCCCACCGGCATGAGGTAGAGCTGTCCCAGCTTGAGGCCGAAGCCCACGTCCATGCTGAAGTCGACGCTGGACGTGCGGCCGTCGAAGTTGCCGAAGAGGTGCAGCGACCCGCCGCCGCCCGTGAACGGCGTCCCGACCTCCTGCGCGCCGGTGACCAGCGCGGCGACGAAGCCGCCGGTGCTCGACTCGCCGGCGGCCGGCGTGTCGTACCGAGAGACGCCGCCGATCAGCGCCCCCGAGTAGCCTGCGCGCGTCTCTGCCGAGAGCGTCGTCTGATCGGTGCGTTCGTGAGCATCCTCCAGAATTTCCGCCTCGCTGATCGCAGGGAGGGCGAGCTCCTTGCGAGGCGTGTCGGCCTTCTCGTAGGTGGTAGTGGCGAGGGCCGCGCGGAGCTGTTCGGGGGACACCCCGGCGGGACGCAGCTCGGCGATTGGACCTCCTTGCACGACCGAGATCTCGACGAACAGTGACTCTGCGCGAGCCGTATCACCCGCGGCGAGCGCCGCCTGCGCCTCGGCTCTCATGCGGTCCGTCTGGGTCTTGCGTGCAAAGGCTGCGAGCGCGTCGGTCGCAGACTTCAGCCCTTTTCCGACGTCCGTGATGGCCTTGTCCGTCGCCTCGCTCAGGGACGGCACGGCGTCGTCGCGCGTGAGCAGGCCCGATGTTGCGGTGCCGGAGGCGTCCAGCTCGTGGTGCTTTCCTTCGATATCGGTGCTCAGCGTTACTTTGTAATCGATATCCAGAGTGAGGCTGTGAATCACGTATTTCTTCTGGACATTACGCGTGCGGCGGACGCGTTCGGTGTGCTGGACTGCCGTATAGCGGGTGTCGCAGCGCATGCCCGACGTCTGTTCCTGGTGACAGGTGCGGCGTCCGTTGAAGTCGTAGCTGTCACAAATCGTCGCCGAGCCCGTGCTGACCGAGCGGCAGTCCTGAGAAGGGACGAGATCGGAGATGGTCTCGGTCACCTCCTCCTCGACGGGAACGGTCGTCCAGGCGTCGGCGCTGCTCGTCTTCGGCTGCGAGACGCAGCGGGCGAAGCGAAACGTGAACTTCACGGGCGTATCGCCGCCGCTCGGCAGCAGCAATTTCAGGAGATTCACCGCAGGCTCGCAGTCGCCTGCGCCCGCAGCATCGAACGTCGGCGCCATGCCGGTCCGTCGCGCGAGCGTGGATTCGGCGTGGATGCCCGCCCCCGTGGGAAGGCCGCCCATCTGCCGCGCGAAGCGCTCGTGGAGCGCGACGGCGCCATCGTGCTCGGGCTGTGCGGCGAGCCGGGCCACCTCCGCCTCGTGCGTCGTGCGGGTCTTCTTTTCGAGGTCCGCGAGCTCGCGACGCTCGGGCGAGTCGACCGGCGTGTCGACCAGGAGCCCGCGGCCGACGACGACCGCTTCGTCCGCGCTGCCGCTCTCCGCGAGCGAGCGCACGCGCGGGAAACGCACGTGGGCGAGCTCACCGAGACGTGCGGTCACCGGAGCAAGGACCTGCTCCTCGTGCTCGTTGACCCTCGCCCACGCGAGTAGCCCGCGCATCTCCGCGGCCTGCGCGTCGGCGTTCGCCGGGTCGGCAGGCGGGAGGTGCGCGAAGACCTGCGCGACGTAGCGCGCAACGTGGTCGGTGTACTGTTGATTGAACGTCGGGGGCTGGGCGGTGCGCTCGCGGGCGGCGAGCGTGTCGTAAGCGACGGCGCGTGGGTAGTCGCCGGCGGTCGCGGCGCTATTCGCTCGCTCGTAGAGACGAGTGCCAGAGCACCCGACCGCGCCCATCGAGAGCACGGGCAGCAAGGGCAGCGTGAGGAGGAGAGAGCGCCGCCGGGGCGTTTGATGCATCGTCGACCACGCTAGCCGATGGCGCCCGGCGGCAACTTCGCATGTTCATGCCGTTCACAGCGGGCTCGGCGATACCGGCGGCAGAACGAGCGTGAGCGAGTCCTTGCCGATCACGATGCGCTCGCGTCCCATCGCGGTCAGGCCGAGGAGGCCGGCGACGTCGCCGCCCAGGCTCTGGATCAGGCCTTCCAGCGTGGGAAACGCGTCGGTGCGATCGACGGGGACGTGGCGGGTGATGCCGTCGCCGAGATCGACCGCGCCCTCGGCGTGGAAGAGCGTGATGGCCGAGGCGGTGCCGTCGACGGTGTCCTCGCGCACCTCGTTCGCCCGCGGCGTCTTACCGACGACGATGACGTTCGAGGCGCCGGTGTCGACGATCAGCTTCACGTCGCGGCCTTCGACCTTGATGCCGGAGGCGATGAGCCACCCGTTTCGATACTCCACCGGTAGCACCAGGCTCCCGGCGGGCGGCGGCGCGGCCGTGGCCGCCTCGTACCATTCGAGGTGGCCGTTCACGAGATCGAGATCGAGCACGGAGCCGTAGGCGATCAGATCGGAGCCCAGGACACCGGCCTGGGGTCGTCCGTCGGGCGTCGTGCCCGGACGGAGGCGCGCGATGAAGGGGAGCGTCGTCGACCGACAGGAGATGGTCGTGCTCGCCGTCGCGTCGGTGCCGTCGTCCGAGCGCGTGACGTAGGACTTCAAGCTGCCGGTGTCGACGAGGAACTCGCCGGGCGATCCATGCGCGTCGAGCTGCGCATGGATACGGTCGACGCGGCCCGCGTCGTCGTGATGGACGTGGAGGGTCGCGGGCGCGTCGCACGTGGCGGCGGCGGGAGCGGCGTGGTTGTCCCACACCGGCGTCGGCGCTCGGTCGCGATACGCGGTCGGCTTCTCCGGCGTGTCTGCCGCTGCCGGCTCGACGTCGCCGCATGCTGCGAGGGCCGCAAGCAGCGCCGCCAGCGGGCCCAGTCGAACGAGAGCGCGCACCACGACTCATGGCCGAGCAACGTCCGCGCCATCGCGGATCGCCAACGATTGTCGGTGTGGGTGAAGCGGTCGCGCGCCATCGCGCACGGCGATCGACCGCCGTGTCGTCAGCCCACTAACGCTTGCGCGCGACCTTCCCCACGCCGACCTTTTCGGCCGCGGTGGCGATGTCCGGGTTCGCGAAGCCGGCTTGCACGAGCGCCTTCACGTACTCGTTGCCGTGGCGCGTGTCCTTCACCGCGCCGTAGGCCATGGCCGCGTACATGCGGGCAGGCAGCGAGGCGAGCGGCGGCGGCGGATCCTCGGTGGAGATGATGGCGCGCGCCTCTTCGACCTTGCCGTTGGACGCCACGGCATACGCGCGCAGCCACTTGGCGAGCGGGCCGCCCACGTTGGGATACGCCTTGAAGAGCGCGACGGCGTCTCCGGCCTTGCCCATCGAGCCCAGCACGAAGACGCGCTCGGCGAGCGCGCGGACCGTGACCGTGCCGCCCTCGAGCGCCGCGCGGCTGTAGCGATCGGCGTCGTCGGTCTTACCGTCCCAGCGCGCGAGCTTCGCGAGGCGCACCGCGCGCAGCGCACGCACCGTGTTCGCGTCGCCCTGCCACTTCGCGGCGACCTTGTGCGCGAGATCGACGTCGCCGGTGTCGAGCGCGGCGTCCATCGCGACGATGTCCGCCCACGGCGTGTCGTCGTCGGCCATGTCGAGCGCCTTGGCCGCGAGGCACGCGCTCCCCGGCGTCGCGCAGTCGGTGGCGCCGCTGCCGAGGGCTTGCGCGTTTCCGGCCATGAGCGCCTGCCCCCGGACGAGCGGCGCGAGAAACGGGAGCTTCTTCGCGTCGTCGGGCAGCGCATCGAGCGCGGTCCTCATGCGTTCGCCGTCGAGCTTCTCGTAGGCGACAGCGGCGGTGACGATCGCCACGTCGGGCGAGGTCGTCGGCAGCTCCTCGGTCGCCTTCAGCGCTTCGTCGAGACGAACGCCGAGGAGCGCGACACGCGCCGCGAGCATGCGCGCCGGCGGATACACCGCGGAGAACGAGACCGCGGTGAGCGCGCCCTTGCGCGCGAGCGCCTCGTCACCGGTCGCCAGCGCGATGCTGCCGAGCCAGGCCGCGATGCCCGGCGTGTCGGCGACGGACAGGCCTTTTTGCAGCGCGGCCTTCGCTTCATCGGTCTTGTGCTGCTCGATGGCGAGGAGCGCTCGGACCGCCGGCGCCACCGCCTTCAGCGGGGTCGGCAGCACGTCGACCTTGTCGACGATCTCCTTCGCCTCCGCGGGGGGCTCGCCGCGCATGGGATCGCGCGCCCACGCCAGCGCGATGAGCGTGGCGCCCTCGACGCGATCCGGGTACTTTGCATGCAATTCCTTCGCGAGCTCGCCGGCCCGATGCGGGTCGCCGTCGACCGCGGTGGCGCGCGCCAGGAGCACCTGCGCGATGACCAGCTGCGGATCGAGCTTCGCCGCGGCGGCGTAGCGCTCGAGCGCGCGTCCGTCGCCGGCTCGTTCGAACGTCGCGCCGGCGATGAGCTGGTACCAGGCGTCGTCGTCCGCCTTTCCGTCCCACTTCGCGAGCGCAGCGGCGGCGCCGGCCGTGTCCCCCTGGAACAAGAACGATGCGACGTACGCGAAGGCGAGGCGCTTCTCCTCGACGCCGTCGTCCTTCGCGCGTTGCGTTGCGTCCTCGAATGCGACGTTCTCGCCGCCCTTGAGCAGGCCGACGAGCCCGCGCTCGTGCAGCCACGTCAGCGCGGCGTGCGGCGATCGCGAGTCGAGATCGAAGGCCTTTGCCAGGCCCTGCTCGGAGGGCTCGAGGAGGCGCGCATCGCTCGCGGCGAGGTCGCCGTCGATCTTCGCGAGGAGCTTCTCGCTCTCGATGTGCTGCTTCGCACGCTTGTCGGTGACGTAGTAGTACGTGCCGCTGGCGCCGCCGACGATCGCGACGGCGAGACCCACGAGCGCGGCGACACTGCCGATGCGCCGCTTGCCCTTCGCCGGCTTGTCCCACGCGAAGACCTGCGGTCGACCTGCGTTCTCGGGCTCGAAGACGCCGGAGATCTGGAGGGCCTCGAGCACGTCGCGTGCTTCGGGCATCGCTTGACCGTTGGGTCCGACGGGACGCGGCACCTTCGCCGGCACCAGGAACGGGTTGACCGGAAGATCCGCGGGTGGCGCCGGGAGCGGCTTCGCGACCGCCGCAGCCCCGAGCGCAGCAGCCATACCCGCGCCGCTCGCGGCGTCATTGCCGGAAGGAGGCATGAACGGCGACGTGCCCGGGCTCATCGCCGAGGCATTGACGGCGTGCGACGGCGCTGGGAGCCCGACGCTCGCGGTCTGCGGCGCGCCGAACGCTCCGGCCTCCGCGATGGCCGCGCCGAAGACGGCATCGAAGGTCGAGTCGAAGAGCTCGGCGTCGATGGACGGCTCATCGCGCGTGCCCGCCTTCGCTGCGCCCGCTCCGAGGCCCGGAAAGAAGTCGTCGCCCATGCCGCTCGTGGTCGGTAGCCCGAACTGTGGGAGCGCGGGCTCGGGAGGTGGCGCCGCAGCGCGATACGGAGGCGCATTCGGTGCCGGAATCGCGGGACGTCCGGCGGCGGGCGCGGGGGCGGCGCTCGGCGGACGCGCGGCTGCGCCGAGCGCCGCCTTCACCTCGTCGTTCTTGCGGACCTGAGTCTCGGCGTCATCGGGCACCGAGTCCCGACGCGGCTTCGCGTGGCCGGCGGCGCCAGCGAGGTCGCCGCTGGCCACGCGCGCGACCTCCTGTGCGACGGCCATCATCCCGGACGACTGTTGCGTCGGAAGGAGCGTGCGCGCTCGATCGAGCCAGGTCCCGGCGGTCGGGTCCTTGGCGCCGAACTGCATCGCGCGCTCGAGGACCTTCTCGGCGCGCTCGGCGTCGCCTCGGCGCAGCAGCACCTCCCCGAGGTAGCGGTACACGTCGCCGTCGCGAGGGGCGAGGCGGCCGGCGGCGATCAGCACCTGCTGCGCGTCGTCCAGGCGTCCGGTGTGCGTGTACATCCGCGCGGCGGCGGTCAGCGTGTGCACGTCGAGCTGACGCGCGGCGTGGCTGCCCACGATCTCGACGAGATCCATCCGGCGCGTTCCACGCAAGGCGTCGCAGAGCGCGACCGTCTGCGAGACGTCGGGATTTCGCTGCCAGCGAGAGTAGAGGTCGTCGATCGACTCCTGCATCGACCCGCCTAGGCTATCAGGGCGGGACGGGAATTTTCGGGCTTTGTGTGCGTGGTCGACCCGCGCGACACTGGCGGGCCAATGGCGTTGCAAAGGGGCATTTCATGAACGACGCGACGTTCGAGCACAGCCAGCGTTTCGAGGTCGGGGAGGTCACGGGCAACGTCCGGCTCGGCAAGCTCGAGGCGATGTACGAAGAGCTCTTCGCGGAGGTGATCGAGGACGGGGTCATCACGCAGGACGAGCGCAATCAGCTCGACAAGATGGCCGACAGCCTCGGGCTCGATCGCGCTCGGCTTCGCCGTCTCGAGCAGGCGCTCCAGGCGGCGTACGAGGCGCGGAACCGCGTCGTCATCAAGGACCTCTCGATGGACGATGCGCCGCCACCGGCGACCATCATGCCTCTCGAGCCGGCCACCGACCAGCGCACGATGGCCCTCGAGCGGCGCATCAAGTTCCTCGAGACGCGCCTCAAGGACCTCGAGCTCGAGCTCGAGGACGCGCGCGCCAACATCAGCGTCGAGGTCGACTTCTCCGATCA
>JAYTZB010001057.1:0-6795 GCA_043742085.1 Polyangiaceae bacterium | reverse complement strand
CTTCTTCGTCTCGCTTTCGTTTCGCCATCCTCGTCCTCTCGCTCGCCCTCGGCGCCGCGTACGCCCTCGCGTGCGGCAGCAGCGGCAGCGAAGGCTCCGACAAGATCAGCGACGGTGACAGCGGGCCCGGCACGCTCCCCGACGCCGCGGTCGGACCGAGCGACGCGCAGTCCGCCGCCACCACCATGCGCCTCGCTCACGTCGCGCCCGACCTCGGACCCGTCGACTTCTGCTACCGCATGGCGAAGACGTCGTCGTTCGAGGGACCCGTCCTCGGCGGCGGCCTCGGTGGCGGCATGCCCGATGCGGGAACCGCCGAAGACAGCGGAGACGCCGCGAGCGGCGACGCGTCGGGCTCCGGCGTCTCCGACGCCGCCGTCATCGACTCCAGCACCGGCGATCTCGACGGCGGCTCACCGTCCGTCGGCTACCGCAGCGTCTCGCGGTACCTGACGCTCGACGCCTCCGGTCCGCTCACCATCGCGCTCATCGCGCCGGGCGCGACGTCGTGCGCGGCGCCGCTCTTCACTGCCGACGTCACGCTCGATCCCGGCAAGCTCTCCACCGTCGCCATCGTCGGCATCCACGACGGCGACGCCGGTGACGCTCCGCTCGCGCTGGTCGCGTTCACCGACGACCGCGCCACGACCTCCGCGATGGCGCGCGTGCGCATGATCCACGCGGCGCTCGGGATCCCCGGCCGACGGCCGGCTGCCGGCACGCTCGCCGTTCGCGCATCGTCGGCGCAGACCGTCACCATCGCCGAGCAGCTCGAGCCGAGGAAGGCCGGCGCCCCGTCCGCTGCCGTGCCCGTCGACTCGCTCGGCTACGCGACGCTCGCGCCCATCCCTTCGCCCGCGCAGCTCGCTGTCGGCGCCGCCGCCGTGACCGGGCCCGCCACCAGCGACGCCGCCAGCGATTCGTGGGTGAGCCAATCCGGAGCGCTCGACCTGCGCGGCGGCTCGCTGCACACGGGCTTCGTCCTCACCGGCGACGGCCAGCAGCCCTTCGAAGTGCTGTGGTGCACCGACACCAGCACGTCCGGCGACCGCACCACGTGCGTCCTCGTTCGCTGACCGATTCGACGGCAGTGGCCCGCTGCCTTCACTTCATCAGCTTGAAAAGTGAAGAGTGCATTCTCGTGACGCTCCGCGTGTGGCGCGGCGTTCACGAGCACTCCAGTCCGATCGTCGCGGACACGCGAAACGCGTCGAGCGACGAAGGCACGTGGAGTGCTCCTGCGGTCTGCGACATGAAGAGACCAGGCGTCTTCGCTTCCTTCGTCGCTGCCCTGTCGTCGATGCAAGCGGGGTGCATGATGAACAGCATCGCTCCTCCGAGCGCACCGGAGGCTTCGATGCCCGAGATCGGCGAGCTCCCGGCCGCCGGCGGTGGGCTCGCGCGGATCATCATCGGGACCGACGTGCCGGCGCGCGTGGAGCGAATCACCCATCGCTCCACCCACCTGAAGGCCGAGCCGCATGAGCCCTCGTTGTCAGGAGGCGAAGCCCTGCTCTGCACGGAGACGCCCTGCGTCATCACGCTTCCCTATGGCGACCACGAGCTCGTCTTCCGCGGGACCAGCGACGCCGAGCGCGTGAGCCATACGACGCTGGTCGTCCGGAGGGACACCGTCGTTCTCAACCACAACCTCGGCCGGGTGCATCGGCCTGCAGGGCAGAGCGTGGCGTGGGCGCTCGCGGTCACCGGCGTGGCGATCGCCAGCGTCGCCCTCGGGCTGGCCGAGGGACAGGCAAAGACGGGACGCGACGCGACGGACGCGACCATCCCAGCCCTCGCAGGAGTGGGCGCCGGCACGATCCTGCTCGGGGGCGTCGTCGGGTTGGCCAGCAGCGGTACCACGCAAGCAGGCTCGAGCACGCAGTGGTCGCCACGAGGTCCCGCCGCGGGAGCGAGCCTGACCCTGCGCTTCTGAGCGCGCAGCCGCGCGGAGCTCTCAGCTCGCCGTCACGGAGCCCGCGACCGTCATCTTCGAGACGCGGATGGTCGGCGCCGCCGTTGCCGTCCGGAGGTCGAGATCCGAGCCGACGGCGTCGATGCGCTTCCACAGCTCGTCGACGTTCAGCGAGATGGTCACCTCGCTCACGGGATACGCGAGCTCACCGTTCTCGATCCAGAAGCCGGCCGCGCCACGCGAGAAGTCGCCGGTGACGGCGTTGAAGCCGAAGCCCATCATCTCGGTGACGTAGAGGCCGGTCTTCGTGCCCTTCACGATGTCGGCATTCGAATCGACGCCGGGCTCGAGGATGAAGTTGGTCGTGCTGCACGACACGCCCGCCGAGCCGCCGCGCGCCGCATTGCCGGTGCTCGGGCGTGAGAGCTTGCGCCCCGAGTAGCTGTCGCAAAGAAACATGCGGAGTACACCCTTCTCCACGACCACGTTCTTGCGGCTCGCGAGGCCTTCGCCGTCGTACGGGCGCGAGCCAGGAGCGCGCGGCAGGAGCGGATCATCGACGACGGTGACGAGCGAGCTCGCGACCTCGGTGCCTTCCCGGCCCGCGAGATAGCTGGATTTACGCCAGATCGAGCTGCCCATGATGCAGCCCGCGAGCATCCCGAGGATCGATCGCGCGGCATCCGGATCGAAGACGACCGGAACCTCGCACGTCGCGACCGACCTGGCGCCGAGCTTGCGCAGGGTGCGACGTGCTGCTTCCTCGCCGACCTTCTTGGGATCTTCGAGGTCGTCGAGGAAGCGCTTCGCGGTCCAGTGATAGCCGCGTCGCTTCTTGCCGCCGTCGTCCTCGGCGAGCGGGACGACGCTCAGCGACTGATACGAGCCCTTGTACGCGCCGCGGAAGCCGCTCGAGAGGACGAGCGCGACGCCGCCGGCCGTCCGGCTGAACGTCGCGCCTTCGCTGTTCGAGATGCGCGGATCGAACTCGCGCGCCGCGCGCTCGCCGATCTTGGCGATGGCGATGGCCTGCGCCGCATCGACGCTCCCGCCCTTGGGATCGAACAGATCGAGGTCCGGCGACGTGGCGGCGTCGACCAGGAGGTCCTTGTCGGCAGGGCCCGCGGACGGATCCTCCTGCGACAGCTCCACGAGCTCGAGAGCGTCGGCGACGAAGCGCTGGATGCCGCCTTCGGTGAGATCGCTGGTCGACGTCGTGGCGACCTGCTTGCCCTTCATGACGCGCAGGCCTGCCGAGCGATGCGCCGCTTCTTCGACGAGCTCGGGCTTGTCGAGGCGTACGCGCGCCGAGAGCTCGGCGCCCGAGCGCAGCATGCATTCGGCAACGGTGATCCCACCGCCGCTCTGCTTGATCGCCATTCCGACGATGCGATCGCCTAGCTCGAGTAGCTCGGTCAGCTCCTTGTCGGCGGCTCCAGTCATGGCGCGCTAGCGTACCACAGGCGACAATCGACGGCGTTGCGGCTCAGAGATCGAGGAACCACCCGTCGGCGATCGAGTCGTCGATGCCGGGCATCGCGGAGAGCGCCGGCGCGGGGCACGTGGGGCGTTGCGACGGGCGGCGCGTGGGCTGCTCGGAGAACCACCGCTCGTCGGTGGCGTCGAAGGAGCTCGGATGATTGCGGCAGTCGTTGGTGTTGGAGTCGCTCATGCCGAGGGGTACTGCGCGGATCGTGCCGGCGCGCGACCTGCGATGAGACGCCCATTTCTGCGAGGGATCGTGGGCCGTGTCACCCCGTCGGGCGTCACCCGAACGGCGATGTCTCGCGCGCCGTATCGGGCCTGTATCGGCGCCTGTATCAGGGGGTGTATCGCGATACACCGGCCGGCGATGCTCGCCTGAGTAGAGCAAGCACGGCGTTGCGCACGCTGACGAGCTGGCACCTCCTTCGCAGAGACCTCGAGCACGCCGCGAATCGACGCGGCGACTTCAACCACTCGCTCGAAAGGCTCGGTCAGTCGACATGCGCACGTTCATCAAGCTCGGTTCGCTCTCCCTCGTCGCTCTCGTCGTCGCGTGCAGCGGCGCGCCGGACGCGCAGACGGACATCACGGCTGCGGCCGGCGACGTGCCCGCGGCGCAGAACGAGGCGCCCACTGGCGACAGCGCGCCGTCGAGCGCCGACGAGGGCGCGAGGATCAACGCGCTCGTCGCGTCCGCGGGACGCCTCGTCACCGACAAGAAGGCCGACGCCGCGCCGGTGGAGAAGAGCCCGCCGACGACGCTCCAGGTTCCCGGCGCCGGCGGCACGACGTACCAGTGCACGTATACCGACTACAGCCTGACCAAGGTCCCCGAGAAGTTCGTGGCGCTCAACCCGAACGCCGACGTGCTGTGGCCGGGCTCGCTCGTGCAGGGAAAGTCGATGGCCGGTGGAATCCTCGACCCGGTCCCGGTGAAGCGCGCGCCGGGCACCATCACGCTCACGCTGGCGTCGGGCGGCGGCGGGCCGTTCTTCAAGAAGATGGATGAGCCCTCGCTCTCGTCGGCCACGCAGGCGCAGAACGAGATCCTTGCAAACTACACGGGCAAGACGCCCGCCAAGTTCTCCTACAGCTTCCAGTCGATCTACTCGTCGGAGCAGCTCGCGGTGGCGGTCGACGCCAACGTCGAAGGAACGAACTGGTCGGCGGCGGCGGCCCTGTCGGTCGACAAGAAGGACGAGAAGAGCCGCTACCTGATCCAGTTCTCGCAGGAGTACTTCACGATGGCGTTCGACGCGCCGCAGGGCGCAGCAGGCGTGTTCGCGAAGGGCGTCACCGCCGAGGACCTCGCGCCGTATGCCGCCGCGGGCAACCCGCCGGTCTACGTCTCGGGCGTCACGTACGGCCGCATCTTCTACATCCTGTTCGAGTCGGCGTCGTCGTCGCTCGACCTCGAGGCGGCGGTGAAGGGCTCGTACAGCGGCCCGTCGATCAGCGGCAGCGTCGCAGCGTCGGCGTCGTGGAAGAAGACCATCAACGAGTCGACGGTGAAGGCGTTCGGTCTCGGCGGAAACGCGGAGCTCGCCATCAACGCGGTCACCGGCAACGACCAGTTCGAGAAGATCCGCACCTTCCTCGTGAGCGGCGCGAACTTCGACAAGGAGAACCCCGGCGTGCCGATCTCGTACACGATCCGCAACCTCACCGACTCCTCGCAGGTGAAGCTCGCGCTGACCACGGAGTACACCGCGAAGGACTGCGTCCCGCAGGCAACGGGCTGCGACGGCGTCCTCGGCTCGAAGAAGGTGCTCGACACCTGCGGAGTGTGCGGCGGCAACGGCACCACGTGCGATGCGTGTGCGGCCGCCACCATCCAGCACCGCCATAACGGCGCGTACGTGAACTTCAACCTCGGCAGCGGCGTCCACAAGGACGAGGTCGTGTTCCCCGACGGCACCTACTACGGCTACTCGTTCCCCGGCCCGTGCCAGCGCGTCACCTGGAACAACGTGCGCGTGCAGTGCCTCGACGGAACGTGGACCATCGAGCCGAACGCGAGCCTCGGTGGCGACAACAACTGCTTCGTGGACAAGAACGCCAGCTGGTCGAGCGACGACAACTCGATCACGACGGGCGGCTCCTGATCCCCTGAGCCAGTGAGCTCCTGACGCGACACGACGCCCTTCTCGCAAGAGGAGGGCGTCGTTCATTTCGTTGCGGTAGTCTCGTGGGCCTGGATCGGACGCTCTCCAATACGCATCGCGACGATCTGTCGGCACCGTCGGCGCCCGACCCGACGCCGGTGCTCTACGTGGTGCTCGAAGGTGAACGGCCGCTTGCCGGCGGCCTCCGCGCGACGCTGAACGGCGTGAAGGAGGTCCGCATCGGCCGCGGCGCGGCGCGCACCTGGTCGGTGGACGGTGCGGGCATCGCGACGCTCGAGGTGCCCGACCCGCGCATGTCGAGCAAGCACGCGCGCTTCCTGCGTCGCGACGGCGAGGGGTGGCTCTTCGAAGACCTGGGCTCGACGAACGGTTCGTTCGTGAACGGCGCACGCAGCGACAGCGCCGTGGTCGATCACGTGACGGTGGTGACTCTCGGAGCTACCTGTCTGCTCGTGCACCCGGCCGAGTCGATGCCCGCCGATGCGCCGCAGCTCGTCGATGCCGCCTCGCTGAAGTCGCGACCGCGCGGGATCGGCACACTGGTGCCGCTCGTGGAGCAGCAGATGCCTCGCCTCGTGCGCGTGGCGATGGCGACGCTGCCGATCTTGTTCCTCGGCGAGAGCGGCGCCGGCAAGGAGGTCCTCGCGCGGACCGTGCACGCCCTCTCCGCGCGGACCGGGCCGTTCGTCGCCATCAACTGCGGTGCGCTCGCGCCGACGCTCGTGGAGAGCCAGCTGTTCGGCTACGTGAAGGGCGCCTTCTCCGGCGCATTGCGTGACGAGCCCGGTCTCGTGCGCGCATCGTCCGGGGGAACGCTGTTCCTCGACGAGATCGGCGAGCTCCCTCCGCCCGCGCAGGCCACGCTGCTGCGCGTGCTCCAGGAAAAGGAGGTGCTACCGCTCGGCGCGACCAAGCCGGTGCCGGTCGACCTCCGCGTCGTCGCCGCGACGCTCAAGCCGATCGAGGAGTCGCCCGCCTTCCGCCCCGATCTCTACGCGCGCGTCGCAGCCTACGTGCACCGGCTCGTGCCGCTGCGCGATCGGCGCGCCGACCTCGGGCTCTTGATCGCCGACCTCCTTCCGCGCCTCGCGCCCGCTCGCGCGGCGAAGCTGCGCATCGCGCCCGACCTCGCGACGGCGCTCGTCTCCCACGGCTGGCCGCTCAACGTTCGCGAGCTCGAGCACGTCCTCTCGGTGGCGATCGTGACGTCCACCGAGGACCTCCTCCGCATCGAGCACGTCGGCGACGCCCTCCGCGCGCGCTCGACCC
>JAYTZB010001056.1:0-1764 GCA_043742085.1 Polyangiaceae bacterium | reverse complement strand
ACCTACGGATCGAAGGGCTCGCCGAAGCCCACCGCCGGCAGCTCGACCTGCTTCGTGCTCTCGAACATGTCGCTGACCCACACCAGGGTCGCCGGGTCTTCGTCGAACACGAAGCGCGCCGCGCGAGGTCCCGCTTCGCCGACGGCGAGGATGGTGACGTGCAGGCCGCGCACGGAGATCTGGTCGCCGACCTTGAGGGCCGCGCTCTCGCTTCGATAGAGGTTGCGCTCGCCGCTCGGGAAGAGGCTCCGGTCCTCGGACGCGAAGAGGTCGAGCGTACGAGCGTCGCGCCGCAGCGCGAGGATGTGGCCGGCCTGCGCGAGGACGCACCACCGCTTGGGCGGACGACCGCGGGGGCCGAGCGCGAACGGCGCGAAGAACACCCCGGCCATGCCTCGCATCACGCCGACGCGAGCATTCGCGGTGTCGCCCACCTCGCCGCGCAGCCACACCACGCGCGATTCGAAGTCGGCGGCGTCGATGTGGTGCTGCCTCGACTGGAGCCACGCGGTGCCCGGGCCATGGACGAGATGCGCGAACCCGAGGCCCAGCGCCGCCAGTGACGCGAGAGAAGCCGCACGCCCGCGCGCGACGTCGGGCTCACCCTCGGCGGGAAACCACGCGCGCTCGATGACGAGCGCCACCACCACCGCGATGCCGATCATGCCGACGCCGAGGAGGCGGCGCGCCGGCACCACCGCGAGCGTGGGGATGAGCGCGAGCGCCGAGCCGACGAGCAGGCTGACGGCGCTGTTCCGCGCCGGCGGCGCCAGCGCAGCGAGCGCGCGGCGCACCGGCACGACGAGGAGCGCCGCCGTCGCCACCACGATCGCTCCCAGCAGCCAGCGCGAGATGCCGACGCGCCACGCCTCCGAGTCCAGCGTGAGCCACCCCATCGCGAGCAGAGAGACCGCATGCCAGGGCGCGCCCGCGAGAAAATCCGCGGGATCGCGGATCGGGTCCGAGTAATAGCCAGATCCGGCGGTGCCGTACCCGAGCGAGCCGCGCACCGCGAGATAGACGATCGCCGGCAGGAGGAACGGCAGCCACCCGGTGATGCGGCGCACGAGGCTCTCGCGACGGACCACGTCGACGCCGAGCACGTAGCCGCCGAAGCACAGCGCGTACTCACCGCCGCCGAGGAGCGCGAGGGCGAAGAACAGCGCGGCCATCGCGCCGTCGCGGGAGCGTCGGTCCTCACGCCAGCGCGCGTTGGCGGCCAGCGCGAGCGCGCCGAACGCGAGCGAGATGAGCGTCTCCCGATTGGCCAGCCATGCCAGCGGCAGCGCATGGCATGGCGCGAGCGCGAAGATCGCGGTGGCCATGAGCGTCAGCCGCGGGCTGAAGATTCGCCTGTAGAACGCACGCACCGCGACCACCGCCGCCACCCACCAGAGGAGTGAGTGGAGGTGCATCGGCAGCGGCGCGTGCGAGAACACGCGGTGATCGACCCAGAGCAAAGCGCTCGAGAGCGGACGGAAGAAGCGAATGCGAAGCTGTGGATGTGACCACCACGGCAGGAGGCCGCGATCGGTCAGCGTGGCGCGATTCGCGTCGTCGACGAAGTCGTAGAGGTTGAACGCGCTGCGCGGCGCCGGGAACGTCCCCTCGACCATCGCGCCTTGCAGGTGATCGTCGAGGAAGAGCGGCGTCCCCATCGCAGGTGAGAAGAGAGCTGCGCCAATGGCGAGCAGAACGATCATCTCGAGCAACGGCCCGCGCTTCAGTCGCGACCAAACCGATTTCTTTCGCGTCTCCGTCGCA
>JAYTZB010001055.1:0-1781 GCA_043742085.1 Polyangiaceae bacterium | reverse complement strand
TCGTTCCGCAACATGATCCTGGAGGAGGGAAGGCTGGCGGCGCGCGTGCGGCATCCCAACGTGGTTCCGCCGCTCGACGTGCTGGCCGAGGCCGGTGAGCTCCTCCTCGTCATGGAGTACGTGCACGGCGAGTCGCTGTCGCGCTTGCTGCGCGCGGCGTGGGCTGCCGGCGAGCGTGTACCTCTGCCGGTGGGCGCGGCCATCATGTCGAACGTGCTGCACGGGCTCCACGCCGCGCACGAGGCGAAGGACGAGGCCGGCAAGCCGCTCGACATCGTCCATCGGGACGTGTCACCGCAGAACATCATCGTCGGCGCGGACGGCGTCGCGCGCGTGATCGACTTCGGCATCGCGAAGGCGGTGACGTCGGAGGAGATGACCAGCGCGGGCACCATCAAGGGCAAGGTCCCCTACCTCGCCCCGGAGCAGCTCGAGGGCGACCCCGCGACGCGGCGCACCGATATGTACGCGACCGCGGTGGTCTTCTGGGAGGTGCTCGCGGGGCGCCGCCTCTTCCAGGGCGAGGACGACGGCGACGTTCTCCGCCAGATCATGACCAAGAAGATCGACCCGCCGAGCGCGTTCAATCCGCTCGTCGCGGGCACGGTCGACGACGTCGTGCTGCGCGGGCTCGCGCGCGATCCGAAGGATCGCTACGCGTCGGCGCGCGACATGGCGCTCGCGCTCGAGGAGGCCGTCCACCTGGCGACGGCGACCGTCGTCGGTGCGTGGACGGAGCGTCTCGCCGAGAAGACGCTCGCGGAGCGCGCCGAGCGCATTCGCGAGGTGGAGGCCGCGCCGCCACCGCCCGGTGCCGGCGCGAGTGACGAGATCATCGGCCCGAAGCCGGCTCCGATGCGCATCCCGCCGATGGGCGGGACGGCGCCACCATCGGACGTGCCCGCGTCGCAGCAGGGCGCGCGCTCGCAGCGGCCGCCGCCGCTGCCCGCGGCAGCATCACGCCCTTCGCGCTCTCCGTCGATGGCGCCGCCGCCGCCGCCCGCGCCGCCGTCGCCCTCGACGAAACCAAAGCCGACCATCCCGCCGCCCGCGGCCGCGCAGCCGGCGACGGTGCCGCCGGCGAAACTAGCGCAGCCTCCCGCGCAGCCGGTGACGCTGCCGCCGCCGAGACCAGCGCAGCCTTCCGCGCAGCCGGTGACGCTGCCGCCGGCCTTCGCGGCGACCGCGCTCGCGAGTGGGCCGCTCGTGACGGCGCCGATGGCGATCCCGGCGCCGCCTGCGAAGGGAGCACCGCGCATCACCATTCCGTCGTCTCCGGGCTCCTCACGCTCGCCGATGCAGGCGCCCATGACCCAGCCGATGCCGGCGCCGCCCGCATCGTCGCCCGCGGCGCGCGCGTCCACGTCGCCGGTTCGACCTCCGATGTCGTCGCGTCCGGCCATGGAGCCGCGCACCGTGATCTACGAGCCTCCGCCGATGCCGGAGCCCGACTTCATCGAAGGCGTGCGCCCCATCGCTCCCGGTGCGCCGCCGAGCACCGGTCCGGGGAGCTCACCGCTCTCGCCTCCCGCGGCCGGCGTGCTGCGCAAGCCGGCGATGGAGATCCGCAATGTCGACTGGCTCCCCGTGCAGCAGCCGAAGGCGGCGGCTGGATCGATCTTCAAGCGCTTCCTCACGTACCTGGGCGTCTTCCTCGCCCTCGCGCTCATCGTCGCGTGGATGTTTGCGCCCGCCATCGCGCGTGGATGGATCGTCACGGGCGCTGCTGCGCGCGGCATCGTCGTCACCATCGATCGCGTCGACGTATCGCGGAAGGCGAT
>JAYTZB010001054.1:0-4449 GCA_043742085.1 Polyangiaceae bacterium | reverse complement strand
TACCTGCTCGTCATCACGAAGTGCGCGGAGCCCGCGCCCGCGCCGATGGCTGCGCCAGCATCGGCGCCGGCCCTGCCCGCGGTCGCTGTGAAGACGGAGTCGCAGCGGAGCATGCCGGGAGCGCGCGCATCGCAGCCGAGCATCGCAGCGGTGCGGGCTTCTCAGCCGAGTATGCCCGCCATCCGCGAGTCGCGGCCGAGCATGCCCGCGGTCGTGGCCGGGAAAGCGTCCGCCGAATCCGGAGAGGTTCGCGTGTCGATGTCGTTCCGCGTGCCGTCGGCGCCCGCCCTCAAGACCAGCGGCGGCTCGAGCCCGCGGATCGCCGCGCAGATCGCGCCGGTCTTCTCACCTGCCGACCTGGGCGCGATGGGCATCGCGCATCGCACCGCCACCATCGCGAACGAAGACCCGTTCACCGCGCTCGGCATCCCCGAGGGCTCCAGCGTGGAGGCGGCCCGTGCCGCGTACTTCCGGCTCGCGAAGCTGTGGCACCCCGATCGCCTGCCCGCGGATCTCGCGCCGTTCCGTCTCGAGGTCGAGAAGGTCTACGAGCACATGACGCGCGCGCATCGGACGCTCACCGACCCCGATGCGCGTCGTGACTACCTCGCGGGCGCTGGCAGCACGGGTCTGCGCGGCTCGGCCCCAGCAGGCTCCCGGCCGCGCCAAGACATGATCCGCGAGATTGATCAGGCGCTCGCCAAGCGGGAGTTCCACACTGCAGAGGTGACGAGCCGTCAGCTGGCGACCGGGGATCCCGACGACTCGGAGGCCCAGTCGCTCGTCGCATGGGCGACGACGCTTGCCGGTGAGGCCTCCGAGGACACGCTCCGCGCGGCGCTGCCGGTGCTCGACAGGGCGGTCAATCGGGATCGGCATTGCGAGCGCGCGCACTACTATCGCGGAATGGTCCACAAGCGCCTCGGCAACAATGCCGCTGCGTTTCGCGACTTCACGCGTGTCGTGAGCCTCAATCCGAAGCACGTCGACGCGCAGCGCGAGATCCGCATCTACGAGATGCGCGCGCGCAAGGGGTCGGGCGAGCACCCCCTCGACGCGCTCATCTCGAAGGCGAAGAAGAAGTAGCCCGCGACCGTGACGCGCGGTGCGCTCCCTCGCCAGGACGCCGCGTTTCCATCAACCCAGGAGAGGGGACGGCAGCGGGCGAGCGAGCACGCGCGGCCGAAAATCGCGGCTCGGGAGCGACCTGGTCGCGCTTCTGCTTAACTGAATCGCCATTCAGTTACGCCTTGACGCAGCGCAGCGCGCGCCCCACCATGAACCTGTCCGAGCAAGGAGCTGCCGCACGTGACGAAGCCGATCCAGACCATCAATCGCTACAAGGCCGACCTCCGCGAGTTCCAGTTCCTCCTCTTCGAGCAGTTCAAGCTCGGCGAGCTCCTCGGCAAGGCGCCGTATGACGCGTGGGGCGAGGAAGAAGTCCGCTCCTCTCTCGCCGAGTGCTACCGCTTCGCGCGCGAGGTCCTCGGGCCGCTCAACGTCGTCGGCGACATCCAGGGCTGCAGGCTCGAGAACGGCCACGTCATCACGCCCACCGGCTTCAAGGACGCGTGGAAGAAGCTCTACGAAGCCGGCTGGAAGTCGATCGGCGTCCCGCCCGAGCTCGGCGGCGCCGGCGCCCCGCGCACGCTCCAGGTCCTCGTCGAGGAGATGCTCTCAGGCGCCAACGCCGCGTTCAACATGTACCCCGGGCTCGCGTACGGCGCCGCCGAGGTCATCGAACAGTTCGGCACCGCCGATCAGAAGCACAAGTTCGCCCAGCACATGTTCAACGGCAAGTGGGGCGGCACCATGTGCCTGACCGAGCCCCACGCCGGCACCGACGTCGGCAGCGCCAAGACCACCGCGTCCCGCAACGCCGACGGCAGCTACGCCGTTCGGGGGACCAAGATCTACATCTCCGGTGGCGACCACGATCTCGCCGAGAACGTCATCCACCTCGTGCTGGCCCGCGTCGACGGCGCTCCTGCTGGCACGAAGGGCCTCACGCTCTTCATCGTCCCGAAGCTCTCGGTCAAGGACGACGGCTCCCTCGGTGCCTCGAACGACGTCCAGGTCGCTTCGCTCGAGCACAAGATGGGCATCAACGGCTCGGCCACGTGCGTGCTGAACTTCGGCGACAACGGCACCTGCATCGGCTGGCCGGTCGGCGGCGAAGAGAAGCTCAATCAAGGCATGCCGCAGATGTTCAAGCTGATGAACGCGGCGCGCATCTCGGTCGGCGTCCAGGGCGTCGCCGTCGCATCGAGCGCGTTCCTCAACGCGCTCGAGTATGCGAAGGATCGCAAGCAAGGCGCGAGCATCACGCACTGGAAGGACGCTACCGCACCGCGTGTTCCGATCATCGAGCACGCGGACGTACGCCGCATGCTCATCCAGATGAAGGCCACCGTCGAAGGCATCCGCGCGCTCGCCGTGAAGCTCACGATGCACCAGGACCAGGTCTACGTGTACCAGGGCAAGGACGAGGCGAAGGCCGCGTACCACCAGGGACAGGTCGACCTCCTCGTCCCGCTGGTCAAGGCCTACGGCTCCGATCAGGGCTTCCGCATCTGCGAGACCGCCATCCAGACCTACGGCGGCGCGGGCTACACGCGCGACTACCCCGTCGAGCAGTACTGCCGCGACGCGAAGATCTTCAGCATCTACGAAGGCACGAATCACATCCAGGCGATGGACCTCGTGGGTCGCAAGCTCGGTCAGGCGGGCGGCGCCAACCTGCAGGCGTTCCTCGGCGACATCGCGAAGTTCGTCGCCGCGAACTCCGCGCACGCGACGCTCGGGCCCGCGGTGAAGAAGCTCGGCGCGGCGCAAGAGGCCGTTGCCGGCACCGCGATGCGCCTCCTCATGTGGTTCCAGAGCGGTCAGGTCGCGCTCGTCCCGCTGTCGGCGAATCGCTTCTGCGAGATGATGAGCGAGCTCACGGTGGCGTGGCAGCTCCTCGAAGGCGCGGCGGTCGCCGAGGTCGCCAAGGTCAAGGTCGCCGAGGGCCATCCCGACGCCGCGTTCTACGCCGGCAAGATCCAGGCGGCGCTGTGGTTCGCGCGCAACGTCCTACCCGGCGTCGAGCACAAGGCGCAGCTCCTCGGCGAAGAGGACAAGTCCGCGCTCGACATGCCGGACGCCGGCTTCGCCACGGTCTGAGCGGCCGGATCAGCGAACGCCGCTGAACTTCGTTTGCCCCTGGTGCGCGCTCTCGAGCTTGCGCCAGGCGGCATCGAGCGCGGCGTAGGTCGCGTCGGACGCAACGGAAGTGCCGGCGGCGCTCCCGCTGTTTCCCATCGTGTGGAAGCCAGCGAAACCCTGGACGTACGCGCTCTCGAGCGTCCAGCCCACGACGCGATCGAATGCTGCGAGGTCAGCGCGGCTGCCGTAATACGCGCTGCTCGGTGTTTGCGACGTATCGACGTCGATCATCATGCGCGTCATCGGGACGCCGAGTCGACCGTGGTACCAGGACCGCAGGTGCGCGACGGCCTCCGCTTCCTCGGCATGCGTCTGGCGGCCATTGGCGTAGGTCGCCATGAGCAACGTCGCATGCGACGTGACGAAGCGGAGGTTACCGGCGTGCTCCTCGGCGACGGGCTGTGGCGACGTGGAGGCGTTCTCCTCCTCGAAGTAGAAGAGGACGCGTCGGCCACCGGTGCCG
The DNA here is from genome assembly GCA_043742085.1 of Polyangiaceae bacterium. Lineage (GTDB taxonomy): Bacteria > Myxococcota_A > Polyangia > Polyangiales > Polyangiaceae > Labilithrix. The sequence goes on along the minus strand of JAYTZB010001054.1, from coordinate 779 downwards.
GCGTCGACAGCGGCGGCGAGCGCGTTGAGGTCGGCGCGATACCGAACGTCGGCGTTGTAGACCCACGAATGAATGTTGCCGAGGTAGATGGGCCGCGCGTCGGTCGGGTGCTCGCGATGACGAGCCACGACACGCGCCGCGGCCTCGGCGGGATGCGAGAAGTCCGGCGTGACGAGATCCTGGAGATCGAGCGTGTTCGACGGCGCGCGGCCGAGATGCACCTGATCACTTCGGACGAACGCCTTCGGGGCGCTCAGTGCGTCGGCAGACTCCCCGACCAGCTCGTCTCCAGACGCGGATGCCGATGGGTCGTCGGCGGCCGCGCCGCAGCCCACGGCGAGCGTGAGCACCGCGGACGCTAGGGCAACGAGAGAAGCGAGGGATCGCCGCATGACGGGCATGCGTGCAAGGCCGGCGCCAGAGCCGCATCGCGCTGAAGGCCAGGTTTTTGCGGCGCTGCCCGGGGACGCGCCGCGCGCTGGATCCGCGGTGTTGGATCAACCCAGGAGAGCGTTCGCGCGGGTTCGCGCGGGTTGCGCGTGTTGCGCAAGGTCGTGATTTCATTGCTGGAGCGACCTGGAAGTGGTGCGGTATCGTTGGCGCATGCTGCGAAGCGTCGTCGGTGGTGTCGCGCTTGCTTCGGTGGCCGGCGTGATGGGGCTCAGCGCCTGCAAGGGCCCGATGGCGAGGATCGACGGCGTCCGCGAGTCGCTCGAGAAGGACGACGCCGCGGCGATCGCGAGCGCCGTCGACGGATACCCCGCGTGCGCCGACGCACC
>JAYTZB010001053.1:0-3021 GCA_043742085.1 Polyangiaceae bacterium | reverse complement strand
GTGTCGCCTTGCTGCTGGCAGACCTTCACGAGCAGCTCGGTCTCGTCTTTCGTCGCGTCCGCGCCGAGCGCCTTCCGCTCGAGCACGAGCCTCGCCATCCAGATCTGGCCGTTCGACTCGAACACCTTCGCTTGCTCGTAGGGCGACTGCGTGTCGAGGTCACCCGCGTCGGCGAACTGCGCGACGGGCGTCGCGTTGAAGGGGGCCGCGGGCGGCACCGGAATGCGCGCGCTCGAGATCGGCGTCGCGGCGTCGATGGCATCGGGATCGGGCGGCGGATCCTTCGGCTTGCACGCGGCAGCAGCGAGACCCAGCGGCGACAGCAGGAGGAGCACGCCGAACGTGAGGAGGGGCGGACGCTTCATTGCGGTTTCTTGATCCAGAGCTCGACGTTGCGATCCGAGGGCATGCCTGTTCCGTCGTTGGGGAGCCAGCCCGACGTGAGGTCGACGGTTCCGCGGCGGCGGCCCTCCATCGCCACGGCATCGCCCTCGACGCTGAAGTCCACGGGGGTCGCGCGCATCATCAGCCATCCATTGTCCTGATCGTAGATCTCGACGAGGCGGAACTGGTGCGGGAAATCGGCGATCGCCGAGGTCATGACCTCCCACCATGCATGACCGCCCGCGGGCGTGAGAGCACGTACGCGGTTCTCGTGCGAGTGGCCGACCATGCTGAAGACGACGTTGGGATAGCTGCCGATGAACTTCGCCCACGCGTCGGGGAGGAGCGCGTCGTCCTCCATGTGACCGAAGGCGCCACCGTTGACAGTGAGGCTCGCCGTGGCGTGGTGCGACGCCAGGATGACCCACTTGCCGTCGGCCTTGGCCTTGTCGAGCATCGGCTTGAGCGTGCTGTCGATGTACGACTGCTTGATCACGCCTTCGGAGCCGCCGGTCTCGTGGGCGGTATCGATGACGAGGAAACGGAACTGCGTGCCCGCGGGATCGAACGTGTACGTCGCGCGGCCGCTCGCGGCCTGCTCGGGTCCGAGGCCGTGTCCGTCGCCGTTGGCGATGATCTTCGCCATCAGCTCCGGACGCGTGAGCAGCGCTCGTTTCGGGTCGGCCACCACCGTGTCGGTGGTGATGGCGCCGTTCAAACGGTAGTCGCGCGTCCCGCCGTTGGCCGCCTCGCCGAGCACCGCCGCCTTCGAGCCGTCGGTGATCTCGAGGTTGCCCTGGATGAGCACGTCGTGATTTCCGGTGTTCCACTTCCACGGCATCGCGAGGCCTTCGGCGACGAACGGATCCTTGCCGTCGTTGTCGGGACCGGCGACGGGATCATCGACGTCGCCCGAGTCGCACTGCACGAGCGGCGAGCCGCCGAGGATCTGCAGGACCCAGTCCACCTCGTTCGATTGCGCGCTGTCGGAGTTGTCTCCGCCCATCAATGTGAACGCGATCGGGTCTTTTCGGTGGAACGCGTTGACGGTGCGCACGGCGGCGTTCGTCATGCGGCAGATGTCGGGATCCTGCGGGCGCAGCGCGGACGCCGTGATGTCCGCCGAATCGTACTGGCCGAGGCGCGTCGGTGACTCGTCGTCGGAGAGCTGGAGATCGGCGATGTGCGCGAAGCGCAGGATTCGCTTCGCATTGGGCCCGGCTCCCGGGGGCATCGAGTTGTCGATGACGCGGGTGACGTACGGCGCTCCCGCCGCAGGAGCGAGCTCGCCGAAACCTTGTCCGATGTAGCTCGCGAGCGCTTCCGGCGTCGCCGACGGATTGGGACCGGCCTTGTACGACTGCCGCGCCTTCGTGGGTACGAGCGTGGCTTCGACGGTGGTCACGGCCGACGTGAGCGCAGGCATGCTCGCAGGCGGCGGCTTTACGATCTTGGCGGGCGCGGCGGGCGGCCCGGGATCGCTCGGTGTGGACGAGCAGGCGATCGCGAAAACCAGAGGGAGCGAGCTGAAAGCAACGCGGCGAAGCATGACCCGCAGTGTACCATTCGCGAGCCAACATGCTGTCGCGCCGCGATGTCCTCGTCACCGGTCTCGCCGCCGCTCTGGCCACCCGCGGGCTCGCATGTGCGCGCAGCAAGACGCCCGCCTGGCCGCGTCGCACGAAGTACGAGGGCGTCGACTTCATCGAGCTCTTTCCCGGCGATGCGGACGAGACCGCACCGCTCGTCGTGGCCATCCACGGCATGGGCGACAAGCCCGACAACTGGATCGAGTCCTGGCGAACGTTTCCGGGCAAGGCGCAGATCGTCCTGCCGCGCGCCTTCACCAAGTACGGCGAAGGATGGTCCTGGTTCGAGTTCAAGGACGGGATGACCGACGCCGAGTTCGGCACGGAGGTCGGCGGCGCGGAGGACAAGCTCTGGAAGGCGATCGCGAAGCTCGCGGGTCCGCGTCGTCTCATCGTCACCGGCTTCTCGCAGGGCGGCATCCTGTCGTTCGCAATGGCGGCGCGTCATCCCGACACGATCGCGTACGCGTTTCCGGTCTCGGGATCGTGCCCAGGGCCTCTGCTCCCGAAGGACAAGGCGCGTGCCGCGCCGATCCTCGCGTTCCACGGCACGAGCGACAACGTGCTCGCGTTCAAGTGGGGTCAGGGCGCGGTCAATGCGTTCAAGGAGCAGGGCAACGAGGCGAGCCTCAAGGCCTACCCGGGCGTCGGCCACACCATCTCGCCGGAGATGCGCGCCGATCTCTGGGCGGAGCTGCAGAAGGCGTTGCCGCTCGCGCGACCGCGCTGAGCGCGCGCGCTGACCTCGGTCTCAGGTCGAAGGCACCGGCTTGCCGTACCCCTGCGCACGATAGATCCAGCGCCCGGCCATCTCGCGGATGATCATGGTGGTGAGCGCGAGGCTTCCCGCGCGCGGGATCCACTCGCCGACCGGGACCTTGCGGCGGGCGCGATAGTCGACGGCGAGCGTATCGACCTTCATGCCGACGGCGGCGAAGCACTCGACGGATCGCGGCATGTGGAAGGCGCTGGTGACGACGAGCACGCGCTCGAGCCCGCGCGCGCGGGCGATCTCCTGGCTGAAGACCGCGTTCTCCCGCGTGTTGCG
>JAYTZB010001052.1:0-3473 GCA_043742085.1 Polyangiaceae bacterium | reverse complement strand
TAGCCGCGCTGGGCGAGGTCCACGCACGCACGCTGGCGACCGGCGCCGACGAGCGGCTTGCAGCCGGCGAGCTCGAGCCGCAAGGCGTCGTCGTGAATGGCGACGACGTCTTCTTCGTGACCGCTCTTGCGTTGCGGCGAGTCGCGCTAGCGGGGGCCGATCAGGTGCCCTCGGTACGCGCGGACTGGGCGGACAGTGGCGTCGCGCCGGGTGTCGGACTCACGATGATGGGCAGTCGATTCCTCGTCACGCGTCCGGTTTCGTCGTCCCGGACGCTGTACGCCGCGAACGGGACCGTGCTGCAGGACGAGGTCCGCATGTTCAACCCGGGCGCGGTCACGAGCAGTGCGAACAGCAAGAGCGTCGTTTACTACGCGAGCGGCGCTGGCTCGGCGCTGATCATGGCCGAGGACATCGTCGGGCGCACGGTCGCGAATCTCGCCGGGAGCCAGTTCCTTCCCGGCGGAGTTTGCATTCACGACGGGCGCCTCTATTTCGTCACCGAGAGCGAGATCCGCTTCCTCGACGTCGAGTGATGCCGTTGGAGCACAAGATCGAAGTCATGCTGAATCACACTTCCGTTCCCGCGCGTCGACGTTCGTTCCGCAGTTGGCTACCGGCGGTCGCGGTGCTCGTGGCGGGATGCAAGGTGACGTCGAGCGACGTCGCCGCACCTGAAGATGCCGGAGATGCCGGAAGCGTCGATGCTTCCCACGCGAACGTACCGTTCGTACCGCATGCTCCGGCGCATCATCGCGCCGCGGCCGCGGCCTGCGCGCCGGTCGCCGCTCCCGCCGAGCCGGGTGCCTCGAGTGTGTCGGATAGTCCGTGCAAGGTACACGCGGATTGCACCGCGAAGCCGAACGGGCGGTGTGTTTCCCGCATCAACGGCGGTCCTGCGTTCAAGGACGGAAATCGCTGTCTCTACGACGAGTGCACGACGGACGATACGTGCCCGATGGGCGACGTCTGCGTGTGCTCGGGAGACGACGCCACCCTGTGCAGATCGTCCATCTGCAACTGCAATCCGGCTTCCAAGGCCTGTGTCGTTCAGACACGCAGCGACGACACCGTGTGCTCGTGCGGCGCCGCGAATGCCTGCATGAAGGGGAACTGCCGCGTCGACGCCGACTGCGGCACGGCAGGGTATTGCTCCCCGGCCATCGACGTCTGCAACCGGTTCTTCGGCTACTACTGCCACACGCCGGCCGACGAATGCTCCGACGAGTCCGACTGTCCGACCAGCGACCAGCGGATCTGCACGCCCGCGGCAGCGACGACCGGCGGAGATTCGACCAACACGAAGTGGATCTGCTCCGCGGCCAGCTCTTGCCCGTGAGCGCTACTTCCCCTTGCGACTGAGCTGCTGCTTCGCGGAGGTCTGCACCGCGCCCGGGACGTCCTTGCTCTTCGAGATCGTCTTCAGGTCGTTGTCGCGGAGGTGCAAGATGAACTTCGACGAGTGCCCGAACGGCGTTCGCGGGTTCGCGACCAGGTTCATCTTCACCTGGTAGACGCGCGTCCATTCCTTGCTGTTCGCGATCTCGCGGAGGACGTCCTCGCTCACGTTGCGCATGCCGGCGATGCGCACCACCTCGGTGTCGCTCATGCCGGGGGCCTTCAGCGCGGCCACGGCGACGAGCGGATTCGGATCGCGCACGCCCAGCATGCGGAGCGCCTTCATGTCGAAGCTGTGCTCGGTCTCTTCCTTCGTCTTCTCGTCGCGCGTCGTCATGGAGCCGAGCGTGAGGAGGCGGATCTTCGACGGCGGCCGGAGGTCGGCCCACACCGCGTGGAGCGGGCGCGCCTTCTCGACGACCTCCTCCTTGCCGGTCTCGACGTTGAGGACGTGCGTGTCCTCGCCCTCGGCGAGCACCGTGTCCTTGGCCTTCTGCTGCGCGTCCTTGAACTGCGCGTCGTCGAAGTTCTCCTCGGCGCTCGGCTCGGCGATGAGCTCGCCCTCGATGGCGCGCTTGGCCTGGTCGAACGCGGGAATGCCCGGGCAGTCGACGCCGTTACGAACCGCGAGCTCCAGGATGCGGTCCGCGGTCGACATCCGCGTGTTCTTGTTGAGGTAGAGCTTCTCGATGATCTTGGGATGCTTGAGGAGGAGCTCTTCGTTCGTCGCGATGAGCTCGGCGACGAACTCCGTGCATACTGCAGCCATCGAGATGACGGTCTCGGGCAGGATGGACGGGTGGTGGAGGATCTTCTCGGAGAGGTTCGCGTCCTTCGCGTAGACCGGCCCGATGACGTCGAGGACGCCCGACTGGACGGCGCCCGCGAGCGCGCCGTTCAGGAGCGGGAGGGGAAGGTTGGCGAGGGTCTTCTTCGCGACCTCGGCATGCACGTCGTGACCGAGCGACAGCGCACAGATGACCGCGAGCGTCTCGCCGGGCTTCAGGCCTGGCGCGAGGCCCTTTGCGGCCATTCCCTTGAGCGGGCCCGGACCGTTGGGGTCGAGGATCTTCTGCGCGTTCGGCGGAAGCGCCCCCACGTCGATGGTCGAAGTGCTCACGATAACGAAACGATACAGTGCCTCTAGCGCAAGGGCGAACGTCGATTTACGTTCACACCGGGTCCTCGACCGATAGGCGTGGGCGCGCAGGACCTCACAAGGGAGCGGAAGCGATGGGCGTGTTCGATTTCGTGAAGAACGGCGTGCGCGAGATGATGATCGCGCGTCCGGACCACCTGAAGCAGCTCATCGTCTTCAAGCACCCCGATCAGAACTTCCCGTTCTGGTCGCAGCTCACCGTCGACAGCGACGAGTGCGCGGTGTTCTTCAAGGACGGCAAGGTCGTGGGCGTGCTGCCTCCAGGGCGGCACACCATGTCCACGCAGAACATCCCGTTCCTCAACAACCTGATCAACAAGTTCACGGGCGGCGACGTCTTCATCAGCGAGATCTTCTTCGTGAAGACCTCGCCGGTCCGGAGCGTCCCGTTCGGCGGCCCCATCGGCGACATGATCGACCCGCTCACGGGCGAGCAGGTCATCCCGCGCATCTTCGGCGAGTTCTCGCTGGTGGTGACGGATCCGGTCCGCTTCATCGTCGGCTACACCGGCCAGGCGGCGCAGGGCGACAACGACGCCATCCTTCACTGGGTGAAGGGCCTCTTCATGAACGGGGTCAAGACGACCCTCGGTGAGCTGTGCGAGGTCGAGGGCAAGAGCGTCCTCCAGGCGGTTTCCCTCACCACCAAGCTCGCCAACGCGTTCATCGCCAACGCGCCCGACCTCAACGAGATCGGCATACGCATCCTCCAGATGGGGCAGTTCAACCTGAACTTCTCCGAGGAGGACCGCATCCGCCTCGTCGAGGCCAACGCCGAGATCGCGAAGGCGAACCGCGGTGTGAAGATCGCCGAGTCGCAGGCGAAGGCGAAGCAGTTCGAGCTCGATCAGAAGTTCGGTCAGGACTCCCGCTACGTGAAGGAGCTCGCCGGCAGCTACCAGGGCTACGCGGCAGG
>JAYTZB010001051.1:0-5616 GCA_043742085.1 Polyangiaceae bacterium | reverse complement strand
GACCCGCGTCGGAGGGCGCGGCCTCGGGGGCGCCCGCGCGCGGACCGAACGCGCTGAAGCCGCCGCTGAAGCCGTTCTCGGCGAACGAGCGCGCACGCTCGCCGCGCCGGCCCATGTCGGCGATGGCCCGTCCACGTGCGGGGATGAACACGAGCGCGCCGCGACGTCCCGCAAAGCCATGCTCGCCGAGGAGCTTCGCGAGCGGGCTCTCGAGCGCGGGCAGACCATCGATGGTGACCAGCGTCGCGATGCGCGCGCGGCGCCTCGCGATGCCCACCAGCGCCTCGCCGAGCGCCTTGCCGGCGTGCGAGGCGTCGGGCTCGTCCTTGGGAAGGAACGTGACCATGCTGGACCCGCCGCGACCCAGCCACGCGAGGAGCTTGCCGTCGTGCATGATGACCCGCGCGCCCGGCACGCGCTGCGGCGAGCGCGTCGGCGCCGCATCGCCGCCTTCACGAGGCCAGGGGAGGAGTGAGCCCCAGGGGTTCGCGGGATCGGTGGCGCCGATGACGAGCGTGCGCGCGTCCTCGTCGTCGGGGCGCTTCGTGCGGAGCCGCTCCTCCGCGCCGGGGAGCGCGAACTGCGTGGCGCCGCGCTCCGCGACGAAGTAGCCGCGGCGTACGCGTCCTTGATCCTCGAGCGCGCGGTACACGTCGTAGACGTTCGCGAAGCCGCCGGGCAGGCCCTCCGCTTGTGCGGCCTCGCGGAGCACGATGCCGTAGCGCTCCATCATGGCGCGCGCGATGGCGGTGGCGCGCTCGGTGCTCGAGGGCACGCGCTCCCAGCGCGATCGCCGGAGTGACCAGCGACCTTCGCTGCCGGCGGGGCCGCGATTGGCAGGACGAGGCGCTGGACGCCCGCGGCGCTCGCTGCGGACACCGAGCGTGCGTAGCGGCTCCAGCGTGTCGTTCGTGATCTCGCCGGCCCACACGAGGTCCCAGAGCGCGGCGAGGAGCTCCGCCGGGTAGGTCTGCACGGTGCGCTTGATCTCCGCGAAGAACAGCGCGCCGCGCTTCTCGAAGAGCTCGCGCAGCGTGGCGTGGAGCGCGGTGCTCGGCGTGGCGTCGGCGGTGGGCGCGTTACGCGCGAGCAGCGGCTCGCGGTCGGCGCGATAGAGCGCGATGCGCCCGTCCTGCGCGCCGATCGGCTCGATGCCGGCCCAGACCACCTCGCCGGTCGCGAGGAGCTGATCGAGCATGTACGAGCGATAGCCAGGCACGCGCGCGGGAAGCACCTCGGTCTCGAGCACGGAGGCCGGGATGGGACAGCCCTCGAGCTGCGCGATGGCGCGGAGGAGCGCCTCGACGGGCGCCGCCGCGAGGCGCTGCGCACGCGCATCGTCGGGCGCGACGATGCCCTGCCAGTCGCAGAGGAAGCGCGCGAACACGTCGGCGCTCACCGGCTCGATGGCCTTGCGGAGGCGTGCCAGCGTCTTGCGCTTCAGGATGCGCAGCACCTCGGCATCGCAGTATTCGAGCGGAGAGCCCGAGCTGCGGCCGCGCGCGCGCGTCGCTGCCGACGACGGCAAGAAGGTGCCCGTCACCACCTTGCTCGTGGCGATCAGGTGGTCGAGCGCCGTGATGACCGACGCCTCGCCGAGGCCCCAGCGCGCGGCGATGTCGCCGGCGGTGAAGGGGCCATGGGTCCTCCCGTACCTCGCGACCAACGAGGTGAGCGCGTCCTTGGTGGCGCCCAGGAACGCCTCGGGTAGCCCGCGCTCGAGGACCACCCCCAGGGCATCCCGGTAGCGCGCGACGTCCTCCACCGCGAGGAAGCGCTCCTCACCGGCGATGCGCACGCGGACGATGCGCCGATCGCGGACCAGCGTCTCGATCCAGCCGGCGACGGTCTTCTCTTCGATGGGCGGTCGAGGCACGCCGCCGTCGGTGGTCGACGCTGTATCGGCGCGACGGCGGATCTCGTCGCCCGTGAGATCACCGAGCCACAGCAGGAGATCGTGCAGGGCATCGGCGTGGCGCAGCGGCCGGTCGAGGCGCTGGAGCTGCCGTCCGTGCTCGAGCACGACGTCGGCATCGAGGAGCTTGCGGAGCTCGGTCTCGCCGAGGAGCTCGCGGAGCTGCGCGTGATCGATGGTCAGCGCCTGCGCGCGGCGCTCGGCGGCGGGCGCGTCCTCGTCGTAGATGAAGTTGCCGACGAACGAGAAGAGCAGCGACGCCGCCATCGGTGACGGTGTGGTGACGTCGATGGTGGTCACGCGGATCTTGCGCGACTCGACGGCCCGCAGCACGTCCACGAGCGCGGGGAGATCGAACGCGTCACGGAGGCACTCACGGTACGTTTCGAGGACGATCGGGAACGACGGGTACTGCTGCGCGACCGCGAGGAGATCGGCGGCGCGCTTTCGCTGCGCCCACAGCGGCGTTCGCTTGCCGACGTGCTGCCGCGGGAGCAGGAGCGCGCGGGCCGCAGCCTCGCGGAAGCGCGCCGCGAAGAGCGACGAACCGCCGAGCTCGCGCGTCACCACGTCCTCGATTTCGTCCGGGGAAGGGAAGAGGAGATCGACGGGCGGTGGCTCTTCTCCGCCGGGGACGCGGAACACGATGCCGTCGTCGGTGGCCACCGCCTCGATGTCGCCGGCGCGCGCGTCGCGGAGCTTGCGGAGCGCCGCCATCGCCCAGGGCTGGTGAACGCGGCTCCCGAACGGCGTGAGCAGGCAGATGCGGAGATCGCCGAGCTCGTCGGGGACGCGCTGGACGACGATGGTGCGATCACTGGGGACCACGCCCGCCGCTTTCACCTCGTCCTTCACGTACGCGACGAGGTCGCCGGCGGAGCGCGCGTCGAGGTGATGCTCCTTCATGAGGAGCGCGCCGCCCTCGGCGGGCGAGAGGCCGGCGATCGTTCGCGTCAGCTTGCCGATGCGCTCGCCGAAGGCGATGGTGCGGCCCGCGCGATCGCCGTGCCAGAACGGCATCTTCCCGGGAATGCCGGCGGCCGGCGTGACGAGGACGCGGTCGCGCGTGATCTGCTCGGCCCGCCACGACGAAGCGCCGAGGAGGAACACCTCGCCCTCGCGGAGCTCGAAGACCATCTCCTCGTCGAGCTCGCCGACGCGGCGGCTCGACTTGTTCTTGCGCGCGCTGCTCGTGCCCTTGCCATCGTCGCCGTCGCGATCGCCGCTGTCGGTTCCGTCCTGGATGAAGACGCCGTAGAGCCCACGGTCGGGGATGGTGCCGGCGTTCTGGATGGCGAGCCGCTTCGACCCCGCGCGCGGCGTGACGACGCCGCGCGTGCGGTCCCACGTGATGCGCGGCCGGAGGTCCGAGAACTCGTCGCTCGGGTAGCGGCCCGCGAGCATGTCGAGCACGCCCTCGAAGCTCGTTCGCGGCAGCTCGGCGAAGGGCGCGGCGCGGCGCACGAGCGCCCAGATGTCCTCGACGTCGGTCTCGACCTCGCGCTCCTCTTCCTTGGCGGGGGCCTTGCGCGATCGCGCCTTTTTACCGGGTCGAAGTGACTGCGGCGCGCGCGGGATACCCACGGCCGCGATGGCCACGATCTGCTGCGCGAGCACGTCGAGCGGGTTGCGCGCGTAGTAGGTCTCCTCGACGTCGCCGCTCTCGATGCCCGCGGCGGCGGCCGCACACGCGAGGAGATCGTGCTTGTGCTTCGGGACGAGGACGCCCGACGGAACGCCGCCGACATGGTGGCTCGCACGACCGATGCGCTGGATGCCCGACGCGACCGAAGGCGGCGCCTCGACCTGGATGACCTGATCGACGGCGCCCATGTCGATGCCGAGCTCGAGCGACGACGTGGCGACGATGGCGGGCAGCTCGCCGGCCTTGAGGCGCTCCTCGATGGCGCGCCGGCTGTCCTTGGCGACCGAGCCGTGGTGCGCGAGCGCGATCTCCTCGCCCGCGGTCTCGTTGAGCGCCGTGGCGAGCCTCTCGGCGAGGCGGCGGCTGTTGACGAAGATCATCGTCGAGCGCGCAGCACGGATCCGCTCGACGAGACGCGCATGGACCTGCGGCCAGATGCTGCGCGCGTCGGTGTCGGCCTCCTCGTCGTCGAGCGGGCCCGCGAGGCGCGCCTCCAGGGCCGGCGGCAGGGGAGGCGGCACCTCGACGGTGATGGAGAGCGCCTTCTTCGCCGAAGCATCGACGATCGCGACGTGGCGAGGCGAGAGCGCGCGGCCCTTCACCTTGCCCCCCGAGGCCGACGCGGACGTCGAGGTGGCGTCGAAGCCGCCGAGGAGGCGCGCGATCTCGTCGAGCGGCTTCTGGGTCGCCGAGAGACCGATGCGCTGGAGGGGCAGCTCGGGACGCATCGCTTGCAAGCGCTCGAGCGAGAGGAACAGGTGCGCGCCGCGCTTGCTCGCGGCAAGCTGGTGGATCTCGTCGACGATCACCGTGTCGACCGAAGTGAGCAGCTCGCGCTGCGACGACGTGAGGAGGAGATAGAGCGACTCGGGGGTGGTGATGAGGATGTCGGGCGGCGACCGCAGCATCTTCGCGCGCTCGGCGGTCGGCGTGTCTCCGGTGCGGACCGCCACCTCGAGCCGTCGCAGCGGCGTCCCGAGACGGGCCGCGGCTTCGGACACGCCCGCGAGCGGCGCGCGGAGGTTACGCTCGACGTCGACCGCCAGCGCCTTCAACGGCGACACGTAGAGGACGCGCAAGCGCGAGCGGTCGTGACGGTCGGCGGGCTCGGGCTCCTGCGCCAGCCGGTTGATCGCCGAGAGGAACGCCGCGAGCGTCTTGCCCGAGCCGGTAGGCGCAAGCAGGAGCGTGGTGTCGCCCTTCGCGATGTGCGGCCACGCGAGCGCCTGCGAGCGGGTCGGCTCGCCGAGCGCCGCGCGGAACCACTCGCGTACCGCGGGATGGAACGCGGCCAGCGGATCCGCGAGCGGATCGACGGCGCGAGACGTAGAGCGTGCGTTCGCTTTCGACACCAAGGGAGGATCAGGAACTTTCGCGCTCCCTGAGCAAAAGGCAAGCCCCGACCGGTCCGGTTCTCGTGCCGCTTCGCGTCGTGCCGCTTCGCGTCGCGCCGCCGGTCGCGGTCAGGGGCAGAGGTTCGACGAGCGGTAGCTCTGCAGCGTCGACTTGCACGAGACGTCGCCGTAGGGCTGGCCGGCGTAGCTGTTGTACGTCTGCGCGCACGACGGGTAGTACGCGTCCGCGATGACGTTGCAGCAGCCCGCCAGGTCGTTGCAGGCTCCGACCGCGCCCTGGCAGGCCGTGTACGCCTGGTAGTACGCCGGCGTGCAGTCGCCGCCGCAGCCCGCGCCGCTGTTGCACGCGTAGGTCTTGCCGGCGTGCTTGTAGACGATCTTCGAGCAGGCGCCGCCCGTGTACGTGATGCAGTACTCCATGTCGCCGCCGACGGTGCAGGAGCCGCCGCCGATCGGCGTGCACTGCTCGGTGACGGTGGGAGGAGGGGGCGGGGGAGGCGGGCCACCGGAGCTGGAGCTGCCCGAGCTGCCGCTGGAGCTACCGGAGCTTCCGCTGCTGCTTGCGCCGCTGCTGCTTGCGCCGCTGCTGCTGCCGCTGGAGCTTCCGGAGCTACCGCTGCTGCTCGCGCCCGAGCTGCCGGAGCTGCTGCTCGAGCCGCTGCCGCTCGTCGATCCGCCGGCGCCCGCGTCATGATTGGGCG
>JAYTZB010001050.1:0-5402 GCA_043742085.1 Polyangiaceae bacterium | reverse complement strand
GATGGATCGGATCGGCGAATACCTCGTCAAGCGCCTCATCGGCGAGGGCGGCATGGGCAAGGTCTACGAGGCCGAGGAGCGCCTCTCGAAGCGCCGCGTGGCGCTGAAGGTCCTGCGCCCCGAGCTCACCCGCCACGAGGACGGCCGGCGCCTGTTCCTGAACGAGATGCAGATCCTCGCGCATCTCGAGCACCCCAACCTGGTGCGCAGCCTTGCCTCGATGGAGACCGACGGCCAGCTCGTCCTCGTCCTCGAGTACCTCCATGGTCGCACCCTGCGGCAGGAGCTCACGCGCCGCGGAACTTTGCCCTGGCACGAGGCGCTCGAGCACGTGGTCCGCATCGCCGACGCGCTCGCCGTCGCGCACGAGCAAGAGCCGCCGATCGTCCATCGCGATCTCAAGCCCGAGAACGTCATGCTCACCGCTCCGGAAGGCGGCGCCGAGGATGCGCCGTGCACCGGCCTCAAGGTCATGGATTTCGGCATCGCCAAGGTGCTCGAGGGCATGCACGGCACCAACACGCAGAGCATCGGCACGCTCCAGTACATGAGCCCCGAGCAGATCGACGCGCGCACCATCGACGCGCGGAGCGACCTCTACTCGCTGGGCCTCATCTTCTACGAGATGCTCTGCGGCGACCCGCCGTTCAACTCGCCGTCGCCACGCGAGCTGCTGAACTTGCAGTGTACAGCCATTCCCCCGGGCCTCGACGACGAGGTCCGCAAGGGCCTCCCGCGTGGCGTCGAGGATCTCCTCTTCGCGATGCTCGAGAAGAAGCCGGATGATCGCCCGGCGTCGGCGCGCGAGATCACAGAGCGTCTCGCCATCTTCCGCGCCGCGTCCGACGTGGCGCCGGGACGCCCTTCACGCGGTGGGCCGCCGCGAGCCTCGCGCTCCGATGCGGCGCCCCAAACGCCGCGGATGCCGAACGCGCCCGCAAACGGGCGCTCTGGCGATACCAAGAGCTCCGACCCGGTCGCGTGGAATCCCGCGCCGCGCGCGAGCGGGGCAGGTTCGAGTGGCGCGTCGGCTGGCGCCAAGGCCGACGACAAGCCGGTGCGCCCCCGGACCGACACCGTTGCGCTCGTCGAGCAGAACGCCGGGCGGCCGCGCGAGGTCCCGACGTGGCTCGCGGTGGTGGCGATCGTCGCGCTCTCGCTGGTCGCCGGTATGGCGACGTACCTGGTTCGCATGCGCAGCACCGCCGAAAGCGTCACCGATCCCGGAACCACGACCACGGCCAGCGCGGCCTACGACCGGGCCGGGACCAAGTCTCGCGTACCGGCGCGCGAGCCCTAGGACGATGACGATGGAGGCGCTCCGTCGCGAACGCCCACCGCGCGGAGAGGCGCTCGACCCGATCGGTCGTGCGTCGCGGTTCGCGTGCGTGCTCGCCACGGGAACGCCCGCGGAGCTCTGGTGCTTCGCGGCCGCCGATGCGGGCGTCGTGAAGAAGCTCGTGCAGCTCGGCCTCGCCGGCGCGTTCGGCTTCGACGTCGGGTTCGGCACCGACGACGAGGGCGCATTCGTGCTGCGCCGCGTCCCGGCGCGCACCCTCGACGGGCTCGCGAAGGGCGAACGTCTCGATGGGCTGACCGCGCTCGCGAAGGTGCGCGATCTCGCGCGTGCGCTGGCGGCGTGCGAGAAGAGCGCTATTTTTCCGGGTCCGATGCGTCCCGTCGACGTGGTCCTGTCGAGCGCGGGGCGCACCGAGGCGTGGCTCGCCGCGGACGGCTACGTGCGCGCGCTCTGCGGCGATCCGAGGACGGCCACCGGCTCGAGCAGTGGACCGTCGCCGCGCTGGACGCCGCCCGAGCAAGCGGGCGGCGCGCCGTGGGACAGTGCCGCGAACCGCTACGTGCTCGGTCTCGTCGCGTATCGCCTCGTCGCGGGCGCGCATCCGTTCTTCGGCATCGGCCTCCGCGACGCAATGCGCGCGCAGTCCGCCGCGCCGCCGCCGTTCGACGACGAGGCGGCGCGCGCCCTCCGCCCCGGCACGCAGAGCCTCATCCTCGCGATGCTCGATCCCGACGCCACCAAGCGCCCGGGCAGCGCCGAGGAGATCGCGCGCCGCTGCGAGGAGATCGTGCGGGAAGGGGAGCCGGCGAGAGCGGTGGGCCGCGCACCCCACGCCGCCCCACCACGCGCTCCCGCGCCCGCTTCCGCCCTCGCACCCGCGCTCGCACTGGCGCCCGCCCTCGCGCCCCGGCGCGCGCTCCTCACCGCTCTTCCCATCGCCGTCGGTCTCGTCGTCGCCGTCCTCGGCCTCGTCACGTCGCGGGCATCCACGCCACCGCCGACCGCGTCGACGCCGATCGCGATCACCCCGCAGAAGCCCCTCGAGCGAACGACTGCGGAGGCGTGCGCCGGCTGCCACACCCGTCAGGTCACCGAGTGGCAGCGCTCGGTGATGGCGCACGCCGTGAAGAGCCCGCTCTTCGGCGCGCTCGAGAGCGTGGTCGAGGAGCAGGTCGGCCGTGACGCGCGCTGCCCCAACGGCGCCGGCGTTCTCCGACGCGCGTCCGGCGACGTCTGCCGCGACGACAAGACCGGCCTCACCATCACCGGCGCCGGCGGCGAGCACTGGTGCGTCAACTGCCACGCTGCAGGCGACAACCTCGCGACGAAGGTGCCCGCGTGGAGCGCGCAGTCGTTCGGGGGCGGCGGCGCCAGCAACGCCCGGAAGCCGCTGAAGGATCTGCTGTCCAGCGCTGCGATGGAAGGCATCTCGTGCGCCGTCTGCCACCAGACGATCGGCCCCGTGCACGCGAACGGCGCGGCCCGCTCCGGCGAATACGAGGGCAACGCGACATGGACCTCGTTCACGACCGGCGCCGTCTTCCGCATGCGCCCCGAGGACGGCACCGGCGTCTCGGGCATCGGCAACAGCGGCTACCTGCTCGACCCTTCGTCGTTCGTCGCACGGACGCTCGGCCCCGGCGGCGCGGGCGATCCCATCGTTCATCGCCGCACGCCGTCGGATGCGAAGAGCTACCTCGGCTCGAGCGAGTTCTGCGGCGCATGCCACGACGTTCGTCTGTTCGGCACCGATTCCCTCGGCGTCCGCGAGAAGGGCGAGCACTTCAAGCGCCTCCGCAACGCGTACTCGGAGTGGAAGACGTGGGCGGACACGGAGAAGATCGCCGGCCGTCGCGCGGCGAGCTGCCAGGACTGCCACATGAGCCTGTACCCCGGCGTGTGCGTCGCGGGTGCGGATCCCGCGGCTGGCGCCGGCAAGGATGGCTGTCCGACCGGCTTCCACTTCGAGTCGCGCGCGCCCGGCGAGAAGGCGCGCGGCATGGTCGCATCGTCGTCGAGCGAGCCGCGCGCCATCGCGAGCCACTACTTCACGAGCGTCGATCTCCCGCTCTCCACCGAGTTCGACGACAGGTGGGCGAACGACACGTCGCTCGACGTCAGCGGCTCGCCGATCGGCCTCGAGCTCCGTCGCCGCCAGCTCCTCACGCACACGTTCAAGTTCGGTCTCGGTCGCGCGACGCGCAGCGGCGGACAGCTCGAGATCCCCATCGAGGTGCAGAACACCGGCGCCGGCCATCGCGTCCCCGCCGGCTTCAGCCAGGAGCGCGAGATCTGGGTCGAGCTCTCCGTCACCGACGCGCGCGGCGGCGTCGTCTACGAGGTGGGCCGCATCTCGGACGACGACGCCGACCTCCGCGACAAGGCCTTCGTGCGCGTCACCACGCGCGACGACAACGTCGATCTCAAGGGCACGCCTCGGGGCGTCTTCGGCGCGGACGTCGTCGACGGCCCCGACCTCCCACGCTGGAATCCCAACCCGGTCTTCGGCGGAACCACCTTCCGCGGCAGGGGCCTCGTCAACTTCCAGAACGGCTTCTTGCGCTGCGTGAAGTGCATCGGCTTCATCGATCGCGACGGCAAGTGCCAGGCGGGGCCCGGGCAGGGTCGCACGCGCGCCGATCGCTTCGACGACGGCCTCTACGACCTCGACACCGGAGAGTGTCGCTCCAACCTCAGCGGGTCCAACGCCTTCTTCGAGACGTACTTTCCGGTGGGCGCGCTCGATGCCGGTCGCGGTGTGGCCAAGGCGCCCGATGCCATCCTCGACACGCGCTCGGTACCGCCGGGCCCGGTCATCCGTTACACGTACGAGCTCGACACGGCGGGGCATCCCGCGCCGTACGTCGTTCATGCGAAGCTGCGCTTCCGGCCGTTCCCCCCCTTCCTCCTGCGCGCGTTCGCCGACTACGAGGCGCGGAAAGCAGCGGCTGGGCTCCGGCCGAGCGGCGCATTGCTCACCACGTCCATGCTCAAGCGCAATCACCCCATCGATCTCGCCGAGGCGAGCACGACCATCGACTGATGGAGGCCGGCGCACTCCCCGCAGCAGCCGCCACGAAGGCGCGCTGGCCCGAGATGGTGTGGGACGCGGTCGTCCTCCGCGGCATCGACGCTCGCGCGCGCGCCGAGATCGAGGCAGCGGGTCGGCTGCTCACGCTGAAGAGCGGCGACGTCGTCTATCGCGCCGGGGAGCCCGCCGACGCGCTGTACGTGGTGATCGACGGCGCGTGCGAGCTCACCGCGATCCGCCGCGGCGAGGCGGATGCGAGCCTCATCCGGCGTGCGGGTCGCGGCGACGTCTTCGGCGAGGAGGCCACCGTCGTCGCGTTCGGCGTGCGGCAGATGGAGGCTCGGTCTGCGCCTCGCGAGACCACGGTCGTCGCCGAGGTGCCGCTCACGGTGCTCCGTCGCGCCATCGGGCGCGCCGGCGGCGGCGAGATCGCTGCGCGGCTCGAGCGCGCCCTGAAGCGCGCGGCCACCGTGGATCTGCTGCGAACCACGAGCTTCACGCGCGTGCTGCCGGAGCGCGATCTCGAGGTGCTCCTCGATGCCGTCCGGCATGTCGAGGTCCCGCGCGGCGAGCACGTCTATCGCGAGGGCGACGTGGCCGAGAGCGCGTATCTCGTCGCCGACGGTCTCCTGCAAGCGCAGACCGACGACGGCGGCAAGCCGCGCGTCGAGGCCTACCTCACGCGCGGCGATCTCTTCGGCGACGACGAGCTCGAGGATCGCTCGGTGCGTCGTGTCGCGGTCGTGGCATCGGGTCCGGCGTGGCTGGTGGCCATCCCGCGCGACGTGTTCCTCCTCGTGGCGAGGCGCAACGCTCCGGCGCTCGAGGGCGTTCGGCGTGTGCGCGCGACCGGCCTCCCGCCGCAGCTCCTCGGCGGAGGGACGCGGACCACCGCGCACGTGTTCCAGGATCTCTATCGCATGCGGGTGGCGCGCTCGCTGCTCGTCATCGATCAGGACTCGTGCGTGCGCTGCGGTCACTGCGCGTGGAGCTGCGCTTCGACGCACGACGACGGCATCTCGCGCCTCGTGCGTCGCGGCGACAAGGTGGTGGTGCAGCGCGAGGACGACG
>JAYTZB010001049.1:0-3089 GCA_043742085.1 Polyangiaceae bacterium | reverse complement strand
GGACTTCGTGCTCGAAGGGTACGTCGATCCCAGCGAGGACCTCTTCGCGGAGGGACCGTTCGGCGATCACACGGGCTACTACACGCCGGTCGACGCGTTCCCGCGCTTCCACGTCACGGCGATCACGCATCGCAAGAACGCCGTCTACCCGGCGACGCTCGTGGGTCCCCCTCCGATGGAGGACGAGTGGCTCGCGAAGGCCACCGAGCGCCTGTTCCTGCCGCTCTTGCGCATGATCTTCCCCGAGGTGGTCGACATGAACCTCCCCGTCGAAGGCGCGTTCCACAACCTCGTCATCATCTCGATCAAGAAGCAGTACCCGTTCCACGCCTCGCGCATCGCGCACGGGCTGTGGGGCTCGGGTCAGATGTCGTTCTCGAAGGTCATCTGCGTCGTCGACGACGACGTCGATGTGCAGAACACCGCCGAGGTGGCGTGGCGGTTGCTCGCGAACCTCGATCCGAAGCGGGACATCGCGATGGTCGACGGGCCCGTCGATCAGCTCGATCACGGCGCGAGCCAGGCGCTCTACGGCGGGAAGATGTCGATCGATGGCACGCGCAAGTGGGCCGACGAGGGCTACAAGCGCGAGTGGCCGGAGGTGGCGAGGCAGAGCGAAGGCGTCAAGGCCCACGTCGACGCGATCTGGTCCGAGCTCGGGATCCCGCTCGGGGATGCGAGCGCGAAGGCGAGCGCGAGGGCGACCGCGCAGGTGAGGGACAACGGGAAGGCGAACGCCGACGAGAGTGCGCCGGTCGCTCGGCTCGACGCACGGAAGGATGCTCCGCAACACGCGAGCGCGAACCGCGCCATGTTCGACCGCATCGCGCCCACGTATGACCTCCTCAACAAGCTCATGTCGTTCGGCATCGACAAGCGCTGGCGCAACAAGGCCATCTCTTCGATCGGCAAGAGCGGAGACCGCGTCGGACCCGTGCTCGATCTCTGCGCCGGCACGCTCGATCTATCCGCGCTGCTCGAACAGACGTTCCCGACCGAGCGCATCGTCGCGTGCGACTTCTCCGCGAACATGCTGGAGCGCGGCAAGGACAAGGTCACGCGCACGGAGCGTGTCGTCGGAGACGCGCTCGCGCTTCCGTTCGACGACGCGACGTTCGGCGCGATCATCTGCGGGTTCGGGATGCGGAACCTCGCCGATCTGCGGGCCGGCATTCGCGAGGCCCGTCGTGTGCTGCGTCCCGGCGGGACCTTCGTGACGCTGGAGCTCTTTGCTCCCAAGCTGCTACGCACGCGCGCGCTCCACACCGCAGCGCTGAAGAGCGCGCTGCCGGTGCTGGGCGCGGTCGTCGCGCGCGACCGCGATGCGTACGCGTACCTCGCCGAGAGCATGGCCGGATTCGTCACGCGTGAGCAGTACGAGACCATGCTCCGTGAGGAGGGCTTCGAGACGGTCAGCGCCTCCGACCTCACCATGGGCGTCGCCGCGATCGTGACCGGCACCGCGAGCAACCAGCGCAGGGCGCATGTCAATGGCACGGGCAACGGCGCACGGCACGTGAGCGGTGGGGCGCCCGCATGAGCAGCCTCGGCAGCGCGGCCATCACGACGAAGCGCAAGATCGTCATCGGCATCACCGGGGCGAGCGGCGCGCCTTACGCGAAGCGCATCCTCGACGTCCTCGACGAGCGAGCGCGCACGCGCGGCGACGTCGAGATCGCGGTCTGTCTCTCGTCGACCGCGCCCGAGGTCTGGGCGCTCGAATGCGGAGGCGACATCCGCGAGGCCATCGGCGGCCGTTTCCCGATCTGGGGCATGCGTGACTACAAGGCGCCTTTCGCGAGCGGCAGCGCTGGCTGGCATGCGATGGCCATCGTGCCGTGCTCGATGAGCACCGTCGCGCGCATCGCGCATGGCATCTCGGACACGCTCCTGACGCGCGCTGCCGACGTCATGATCAAGGAGCGCCGTACGCTCGTGGTCGTGCCGCGCGAGATGCCGCTCAGCGTGATCCATCTCGAGAACCTGACCGCCCTCGCCAAGGCAGGCGCGATCATCCAGCCCGCGATGCCCTCGTTCTACGGCAAGACGAAGACGCTGGAGCAGGCCATCGACACGGTCGTGGGCCGTACGCTCGACCAGCTCGGTCTCGAGCACGACTTGCTGAAGCGCTGGGGCGACCACAACGAGGAGAAGCCGTGAGCAGGTTCGTCGAAGAAGCGATCGCGAAGGCTGGCCTCTTGCCGGTGCTCGCTGCGCGAAGGTCCGGAGATCTCGAGACGGTCCGCACGACGGTGGCGTCCTGGGGGGCCGCCGACCTGCTGGTGCTCGGCGCCGTCGCGGATGCCGTTCGCACCGAGGACGTGGGCGTGGTGGTCCGCATCTACCCCGGCGGTCATCCGACGAGTGACGTCACCTGGGTCGATGCCTCCGCGCATTCCTCGGAGCTCGAGTTCTTGCGCGCCGTCGCGGTCGCGCGGATCGTCGGGGGAGCCGGGGAAGGCACGAATTCCCGGGTCGGCGTCGACTGGTCGAAGTGCGGAATGGAGCTGGCGCAGGTCGCGCTCGGCTTCGGCGCGAGCGAGCTCCGCGGGCCGATCACGAGAAAGAGCGGCCTACCCATCTATGCCGACGAAAAGACCAAGGTGAAGGGCCAGGGCATGGTGGAGCTCGCCTCCATCAAGCGCCAGGAGATCGCTGCGCTCGTCACGCACGCCGGTCGCCTCCCGATGTTCATCGACGAAGAAGCGGCGCACGGGGAGGCATCCCGCGCGCGCGAGTCCAGCCAGGAGGTTGCCGGTGTCTGAGTCTCCCAAGCTCGCGAGCATTCGCGACAAGGTCACGCGCGGTGAACGCCTCGGGTACGACGACGGCATCGCGCTCTTCCTCGAGCCGGATCTGCTGGCGATCGGGCAGCTTGCCAACGAGGTTCGCGAGAAGCGTCACGGCGATCGCACTTTCTTCAATCGCAACATGCGCATCGAGGTCACGAACGTCTGCGTTGCGTCGTGTCTCTTCTGCTCCTTCGCGAAGCTGGAAGAGCACATGCCCGGCGCGCACACGATGAAGCTCGAGGAGGCGTGGCACGAGCTCGAGAAGCGCATGGATGACCCGGGCGGGCCGCCCACCGA
>JAYTZB010001048.1:0-2048 GCA_043742085.1 Polyangiaceae bacterium | reverse complement strand
AGGGCGGCGCCCTCGTTGTCGAGCAGCGGACCGCGCATCACCTGGAAGAGCCGCAGGATGAGCGCGTGGTCCTCGCTGTCGAGCGACGGAGCCTCGCCGTCGCGATCGTGCTCGGCGCGGACGCGCGCTTGCCGCACGCACCACTCGTGCACCTGATCGAGCTGCCCCTTGCCGAAGTGGTCACCGAAGAACGTGTCGAGCAGCGGCCGGCTCGTCGTGAGCTCGTCCCATGCGGTGAGGATGCTGCGCGCCTCGGTGCGCAGCTCTTGACCGAGCTGTTCGACCGCGCTCCGCGTCACGTCGGGGAGGCCCTGCGAATTGCCCGCGCCGGGAACGTCCTTCTTGCCCGACACCCATTGCGCGAGCTGGGTCACGCGGCGATCGGGCGTGCCATGGGTCGCGGTCCATGCGGCGAGCACGCGCTGGCTCTCGGGCCAGCGCCCGCTGCCCATCGCGGACTCGACCTTCGTGTCGAGGCGCTGCTGGACGTCCTTCGCGAGCGCCTCCATGGCGTGGAGCATCCCGGCGTGGTTCTTCACGCGCGAGACGAGGGGCGGCGTCTCGTCGGTGATGGCGCTGGGCAAGCGCGGGAAGAGATCGTGCACGACGCGCACCGACCAGCGCGCGAACGTCATGACCGGCACGCCCTCGACGCCGAGGCCCGGGAGCACGCGGCTCGTGTAGTGGATGAGCGCCTCGTTCGGCACGATGACGAGCATCTTCGCGGCGCGGTAGCGCGTCGGGCTCGAGGCATGGAGATACGCGACGCGGTGCAGACCCACCGTGGTCTTGCCGCTGCCGGCGCTGCCCTGGATGGCGACGAGGCCGACGCCGGGCTTGGTGATGAGCTCGTACTGCTCCTTGTCGAGCATCGCGGCGATCGAAGGAAGGAGGCGGTCGGCGCTGGTGGCCTTGCCGCGGTCCTCGGCGGAGAGGCCGATCGGCCCGACGCTCTGACCCTTGCCGGGCAGACGCAGGCGCGCGGTCATGGCCTCGGCGCGGCGCCAGCGGCCGTCGTGGTCGACGACGAAGGTGCCCTGCGGCGAGGTCACCTTGCGGAGCACGCCGTTGACGATCGCGACCGTGCGACGCGCGAGGACCTCGCCCTCGACGGGACGATCGCCGAGCGTCTCCTCGTACGGGTCGCCCTCGCGGTAGCGATAGAAGATCCGGCTCACCGGCGCGTTGCGCCAGTCGACGATGCGGATGCCCGCGCCCGCATCGAGGTACTGCTTGCCGCCGACCAGCACGTCGCGACGGCGCAGCTTCTCACCCTGGCTGCCGGGGAGCGTCACCGTCTCCTCCAGGCGGAGGTGCGCGAAGTACGGGCTCTTGCGATCGATGGATCCGACGGTGCTCTTGCCGCGATGGGCGCGCAGCGTGCCGAGCGTGTGCATCTGCTCGAGGAGCGCCGGCAGGTCGTCGGGCTTGGCGACGGCCGCGAGCTCGCGGAGCTCGACGAGGCGCGCGTCGTCGGCGGCGAGCGACTGGTTCAACGTCGGCCCGGTCGGCGCGGGGGCGGCGAGGCCGGCCTTGGCGGCCGCTGCCGCGGCGATCGCGGGATCGGGCCCGAGCGCGCGATAGACGATCTCGAGGAGCTTCAGCTCTTCGCGAACGACGCGAGTCCCGTCCTCGTCGGTCTCGAGGCCAGGGACGGGGATCTCCTGCGAGCCGTCACTGCGCTGTTCGTTTGCCTCGGACACGGGGGGCGGAGGCATAGCATCCGCACGCGCTGTTCTCTAGAAGCATTGTAGTGCGGATGTGTCACGTGCGAACCTGCACGTGACCTAGCAGCTAAAGCAGGAGCTGGTCACCGAGCTGCAGGACCGTGAGATTCACGCCCTTCAGCTTCGCGCACTGCTTCTCGACCACCGACTGGAATGCCGGTTTGATGTGATAGAGCAGGGTCGGCAGGTCCTGCGGCCGCTTGTACTTCTTGAGGTCGGGTAGCAGCGTCTGCGGCGAATGGTGCCCGCTCAGCGTGGCCACCTTCTGCTCCTCGTTGGGGAAGCTGACCTCCATGAGGAGAGCGCGGAGGTCCTTCTCCT
>JAYTZB010001047.1:0-2201 GCA_043742085.1 Polyangiaceae bacterium | reverse complement strand
GTTGTCGCGCTTCACGCCGAGGGCCACGTCCGAGTACATCGCGATGAAGCGGCGATACGCATCGAGCGCGAAGCGCGCGTTACCGGTGCGCTCCGCCAGGCCCTTCATGGTCTCGTCGTTGAGCCCGAGGTTCAGGATGGTGTCCATCATGCCCGGCATCGACGCGCGCGCGCCGGATCGAACGCTCACGAGCAACGGCGACTTCGGGTCTCCGAACGTCATCCCGAGCTGCTTCTCGACGCGTGCGAGGGCCTCCTCGACGGCAGGCCGCAGCTCATCGGGGAGCCTCTTGTCGGCCGTGAACGAGCGGCACGCATCGGTCGAGATCGTGAACCCGGGCGGCACAGGCAGCGCGAGCGAGGTCATCTCCGCGAGCCCGGCGCCCTTGCCACCGAGCAGGTCCCTGCGGGTCGGATCGCCCTCCGCTTTGCCTTCGCCGAACGAGAAAACGAGCTTCATTTGACGCGCGCACTCTACGCCCTCGCGTCACGGCAAAGAAGCGACTTTCTGCAGCAGAGCGAGGAGGATCGGCTTGTCCGGGCCCTCGAGCGACGCGAAGGCCCGTGCCGCGTCATCCGCGAGCTGCGCTCGAGCGTGCAATTCGGTGAGACGTCCCGAGGGCGTCGGGTACAGGCGCACGATCCTTCGGTTCACTGGATCGCGGCGCTTGGTCAGCGCGCGCATGTGAACGAGCGTGGCGACGATCTCGGTCACGTTCGCGCGCGAGCACTGCAGCTCCTGCGCGACCTCGCTCGCGCACAGCGCCGGACGCCCCGCTTGCTCGCCCGCGACGATCGCGCGCAGCACGAGGATCTGCGGGAGCGAATACTCGTACGCGAGCTTCATGAGCGCGTCGCAATGGCGAGATGCGCTCTGCGCGATCCGCCACACCTGATCGAGGAGCTGCACGTCGATCGCGTCGATCGCGTCGGCATGGGACCCGGGGCATCCCTCATCGAGGTCGGCGGCACGATTCGGGTCTTGACCGTCGGCAACTGCGCGGAAGCCTTCGGGCGGCTCACAGTCAGGACCCGAATCGTCGCCACCCGCTGGCGGGGCCTCCGCCTCCGGCGCCATCGTCAGGACCCGAACCTTTTCAGCCATGACGACTTCGTCGACCGAAGCGCCGCCGAAGTTGCGGTGAATTCACCGCAGCGCGGTCAGCGCGGTCAGCGCGACGAGGTGATCGCCGGCTTCAGCCAGCCGCGCTGCTTCTTGCGCTCGTCGGGGAAGAGGCTGTCGAGCATCGAGGACAGTCGCGCGCGAGCGTTCGCGGCGCGCGGGCCGGCGAGGTCGTCGAGGTCCTTCGCGAGGTCGGCGGCGGTCGGGTAGCGGTGATCGCGGTTTCGCTCGAGCGACTTCTGAACGATCGCCGCGAGCCTCGCCGGCACTTCGGGCACGAGCGTCCGGACATCGGGGATCGCGCCGACGTGGACTGCGCGCACCGTCTCGACGTCGGTCTCGCGCTGGAATAGCCGGCGCATCGTGCAGAGCTCCCAGAGCGTGGTGCCGAGGCCGAAGACGTCCGCGCGCCGATCCAGGGGGAGCTGCATGATCTGCTCGGGCGCCAGGTACGAGAGCTTGCCCTTCACCACGCCAGGGGCGGTCTTCAGCGCGGTACGCATCATCGTCTTCGCCATGCCGAAGTCGAACAGCTTGATGTCGCCGTCGAAGGTCACGAATACGTTGGCGGGGTTCACGTCACGATGGATGAGCGCGACGGGCGCGCCGGCGTCGTCGCGGAGCTCGTGGGCGTGCTGGAGGCCGTCGGCGATGCGCGCGCCGATCCACGCGATGAGCTCGGGCTCGAGCCGCAGCCCGCGCGCCACGCACGCCTCGTAGACGGTGGCCAGCGTCATGCCGAGCAGCAGCTCCATCGCGATGTAGCGCTGGCCGTCGTCGACGCCGACCTCGATGGTGCGGACGATGCCGGGATGACGGAGGAGGGCGAGCAGGTTCGCCTCGTCCACGAACATCTTCACGAAGTCCTCGTCCTTGTCGGCACGATCGCGGCGCATCACCTTGAGCGCCACCACCTCGCTGCCGCCTTCGCGCGCGCGACCCAGATAGATCGAAGCCATGCCGCCGCCCGCGATCTTCGCGAGGACGTCGAAGCGACCCAGCTTCGTCGGGCGCGAAGGCATGAAGCCAACCGCTCGCATCTGCGTCGACGGCGACGTCACCGAGCGCGGCGGCGGAAC
>JAYTZB010001046.1:0-2871 GCA_043742085.1 Polyangiaceae bacterium | reverse complement strand
TGACGCTGATGGGAATGAAGACGAACGCGAGCGAGACCGCGCGCACGAACATCGAGGCGACGAGGTCCGCGAAGCCGGAGCGCTCGGTGAGATGCGCATTCATCCAGAGGCTGATCGCGACGCCTACGATGCCCAGGGCAAGCAACGCGCGCTGATCGGCCTTGCCGCCGAAGCGCCCGACCAGCGGCATGAGCACGATCTGGAATGCGCCCGAGACGAGGAACACCTTTCCGATGTCGAGCGCCGAGTAGTGGAGGACCGAGCCGCAAAAGAGCGCGAACAAGAAATTCCCGGAGAAGAGCGCGAGCCCCATCAGGAGGTTGATCCCGGTGCCGCTCGCGTACGTGCGGTTCTTGAAGATCCGCAGATCTACGATGGGATGCTCGGTCTCGAGCTGGTGCACGATGAACGTGATCAGCGACGTGGCCGCGATCCCCATGAGCACCGTGATGGTGGTGCTCTCGAACCAGCCCTCGCGATTGCCTTCTTCGAGCACGTACTGCAGCGAGGCCATGCCGGAAGCGAGCAGCGCGATGCCGAAGATGTCGACCTTCTGCTTCGATGGCGTGAAGCCCGGCTCCTCAATGAAGCGCAGCGCGAGGACTGCGGCCAGGATGCCGAGCGGAACATTGACGAGGAAGCACCAGTGCCAGTTGGCCCAGTTGATCAGGTAGCCGCCGATGGTCGGGCCGAGCAGCGGGCCTGTGACGGCACCGAGTCCAAAGAGCCCGCCCGCCATGCCGTGTTGCTCCTTGGGATAGCGGGCGAACAAGATGGTCTGGGCAGTGGGAATGATGGCGCCGCCGCCGAGCCCCTGCAGCACACGGAAGAGCACGAGCGAGGGCAGGCTCCACGAGAGCCCGCACAGGACGCTCGCCGTCGTGAACAAGATGATCGAAAACGCGAAATACCGACGAAAGCCGAAACGCCGCTGGAACCAGCCCGTCATCGGGATGATGACGATGTTGGCCATCATGTAGCCGGTGGAGACCCAGCCGATCTGATCGATGGGCGTGCCGAAGCTCGCACGGATGTCGTTGAGGGCGACGTTGACGATGGTGATGTCGACCATCGCCATGAGCGCCGCGCACATCACGACGAAGGTGATGCCGGCCTTGTTGCCCGTGACCGTTCCGCCCGTGCCGCCACCCGCATTGGGTCCGCTCACGATGACCTCGCTCTACTTCTTCCCGGTCTCGACCGTGACGTACGTGCTCATCCCGGGACGCAAGGTGACGTCCTCGGGCTTGCCGTCGATGCGGATGAGGACGGGGATGCGCTGGACGACCTTCGTGAAGTTGCCCGACGCGTTGTCCGGCGGAAGCAGCGAGAAGCGGGCGCCAGAGCCAGCCTGCACGCTGTCGACGTGCGCCTCGAAGACGCGACCGGGAAACGCGTCGATCTTCAGCTTCACGTGCTCGCCGTCCTTGATGTCGGCGATCTGGTCTTCCTTGAAGTTCGCGACCACCCAGACGTCGTCGAGCGCGCTGATGGCCATCAGCGGGCGCGCGGGGTCGACGGTCTGACCGACCTCGACGCTCCGTCGCGAGACGACGCCGCGGACCTGCGCCTTCACCTGCGTGTAGGACACGTTGAGCCGCGCCTGCTCGACCGCGGCCTCGGCCTGCGCGACGCGTGCCTTCGCGACGGCGACCGCGGCGCGCGACGCATCGATCTGCTCGGGGCCCGCTTGCGCGGCGACCAGCTTGCCCTGCGCGGTCTCGATCGAGCCGGCGGCGTTGGTGATGCCCACCACGGCGTTCACCTCTCTCGCGCGCGCCTGCGCGACCGCCGCGACAGCCTGATCGAAGGCCGCCTTGCGAGCATCCAGATCGGCCTGCGCCACGGCGCCGTCGGCGCGCAGCTTCTGCGAGCGCTCGAGATCGAGCTGCGCGAGCTGGCGTCGTGACTCGGCGGCGTCGACGTCGGCCTTCGCCTGATCGATGCCTGCCTTCGACGAGCCGGCCATGGCCGATGCAGACACGACGCCGCCCTTCGCCTGACGGAGGTTCGCGTCGGCGTTCTTCTCGGTGAGCGCGAGCTGCGTCTCGGATGCGGAGAGGCTCGCCTTCGCGGACAACAGATCGGCCTCGGCGGTGACGAGGCGGACCTTCGCGTCGCGGTCGTCGATCTCGACGAGCACGTCGCCGACCTGGACGAGCTGGTTGTCCTTCACGTTGACCTTGATGACCTGACCCTGGACACGCGCGGCGACGGTCGCGACGTGGCCCTCGACGAAGGCGTCGTCGGTCGACTCCTTGCCGCGCCCCGAGAGCCACACGCCCGTGCCGACCGCGGCGAGGCTCAGCGCGATCCCGGCGAGCACGAGCTTCGCCTTCGGCTTCTTCTTCGGCGGCTCGCTCTCCGTCACGACAGGCTCCGTCACGAGCGGCTGCGGTCTGCTGAGCGGCGGCTCGGTTGCCAGCGTCTTCGCCGATGCGCCGTCGGCGGGGGTCCTGTCCATCACGGCCGTGGTCATGCTGCCGTGTCTGATGCCGGGGCCGGCCCCTTGGACAGTTCGGCGCGTTCGGATAGTCTGTCCGTCAAGGCGAACAATCGACGGATGGCAGATCTGAATGATGTCGTGGTGTTCGCGCGTGTGGCGCGCGAGCGCAGCTTCACAAAGGCCGCCCGAGCGCTCGCGATGCCCAAGTCCACGGTCAGCGAGCGCGTCGCCCGCCTCGAGGCGAAGCTCGGTGTCCGCCTGCTCGAACGGACGACGCGAAGCCTCCGTCTGACCGCATCGGGCACCGCCTACTTCGAACGCGTCTCGCGGATCGTGCAGGACCTCGACGACGCGGAGGCCGCCGTCACTGCTGCTCACGTCACGCCGCGAGGGCTTCTCCGCGTGGGCTCACCGCTGCTCTTTGC
>JAYTZB010001045.1:0-2543 GCA_043742085.1 Polyangiaceae bacterium | reverse complement strand
TCGGCGCCGTTCGGCCCGTTTGCCGCCGCGGCGCCGGTGTCGCCGTTTGCCCCGCCGGCTCCGGTTCGCGACGGGTCCGTTGCGCCGACTTCGACCGGTCCCGACGCCCGCTGTGACGTGCTCGCGCTACGCCCGTGACAGGCGAAGACGAGGGAAAGGCAGCACGTCAGCGCAGCGGCGAGAGGAAACGGCTGGGCCCTTGGAGATCGCATGTGCCACGCCCAATGGCACGTCCCGCGCCAGCTCGAAGGTCACCCGGTGGCTGTCGAGCTCGTTCGCTTGTCGTGGACGGCCGACCACTTGACGCCGGCTTGGCCGTCAAGCGCGCGGTTACGGGCCGAATTTGTGGATCTGGGGATACAGGGAGCCCACGATGACCGCGATGGATGCGGTTTACGCGCTGGGGATCCTGGGCTTGATCGGCCTCGCGCTCTGGGCCGCCACCCGGCACAACGAAATTTTCCGGATCGCCATCCGCGGCGGGCGCGCGACGGTGCTCCGCGGCAAGGTCCCGCCCAGCTTCCTGAGCGATCTCCGCGACGTCATCGCCCACGTGAAGGAGGGCAGCGTGCACGCCGTGAAGCGAGACGGCGAAGCGTGCCTGGTCGTGTCGTCGTCGATCGACGAGCGAACCGCGCAGCGCCTGAGGAACGCGTTCGCGCTCTACCCGACGGCGAAGCGACTCTGAGCCGCGTTCAGCGCGCGTTCAGCAGCGCGTCAACAGCCGGCGAGGATCATCGCGGGCATCTGGCGCCCACGTCCGCGACGCAGACGACGGAGCAACCGAGCGATGGCTTGACCGAACATGCGCCCCTTGTGCGCCCATTCGGGGCAAAGGTCAAGTGTTCGCGGGAGGTTCGCCTCACCACACGTCGACGATGGTCATCTCGCGGAGGCCCGCCTTGCCACGGAGCTCGAACGACTCGCCGTGGGTGCGGCCGAGGAGCGCCTTGCCGAGCGGTGATTGGGGCGTCACCACCTGCACGCTCGCGCCGTCGAGATCGAGCCGCACCCCGCCGCCGTGCGGCGACATGAAGAACATGGTCTGCACGCCGTCGGCGTCCTCGAGCGTGATGACGGCGGAGGCGCAGATGGGCGTGGCCTTGCCGATGTCGCGCAGCTCCATGCCCACGAGGAGCTTCTGCGCCGACTCCAGCTCGCGGACACGCTCTGCCTGACCCGCCGCGAGATACGAGGCCTCGAGCGCGCGCGTGTCCTTGTCGTTCTCGGGCTTCGCCTCGGCGTGCGTCGCCGCGTCTGCGGCGTCGTACGCGGCCTTGCGCATGGTGGCCATCTCGCCGTCGACATGCGCGATGAGGCTCGCGAGGAGCGCTTGCTTTCGTTCTCGGCTCACGGCGTCTCGTTCCTGGCGCGCGAGCGCGAGCTCAGCGTGGACCTGCCGAGACGACGACCGTGTTCACCGGCTTCACGCCGGCGCCTGCGGGATAGGCGTAGCTGACCGCCTGGCTGTAGAAGCCTGCGCCGCCGGTACCGGTGAAGGCGCCGCCCGTCGCTGCCGAGCCCCAGCCCCATACCGTCAGGCCGAACGGCGCGGCGCTCTTCATCTCGTGGCGTCCGTTGTCGCAACCCGCCTGCTTCGCGAAGTTGCCGCGCGAGAGATCGACGCGCGTGTACTCGAACTCGCCGCTCGAGCCCACGGGCTGCCAACCGGTGACCGGACCACCGAGGCAGTCGAGCGTGACGTCCGCGAACGCGCCGCTGGCCTTCGAGCGCGTCACCACGAGGTCGGTCTCGGGGTACGTGGGATCCGTGAAGAATACATACGAATTGAGGTACTGCTGCGCGGGGATGACGTTGACGAACTCGGGATCGCCACGACAGTCGAGCGGCTGACCGAGCGTGCCGCAGCCGGTCATGTGACCCGAGATGTAGAACGGGTGCTTGTCGTCCTGGCTCTTCACGACGAACGGGCCGGCAGAGTTGAACTCCAGGACCTGGCCCTGCTTGAGCGTCGTGGGAGCGCCGGCCGGCGTGGTCGGCTCGTACGAGAGCGCGGTGCCGTCGACGGCACCGACGAGGCGCCACGGCGGCGACTCCTCCCGGCCGTCGAACCGGTTGCGATAGCGAACGCCGACGTACTTCGAGCCGAGCGCGCGCACGGGCGGCAGCTGCTGATGCGCGCCATCACATGCGGTGGCGTCCACGTCGATCGAGAGGCACGTGGCACCGCCGAAGACGCCGACCGGCTTGTTCGACTGGATCGCGCTGCCCGTGAGCTCGGTCGACTGCTCGAGCTGGAGGAGCTGGCCCTTCATGAGCGAGTACTTGGCGGTGGCGCCCGCGGCACCCGCGGGCACGCCGCTGCCGCCGGTGATCGCGGCCACGGGCAGCACCTGCACGTCGGTTCCGTCTTCCTGCGCGACGATCTGCAGGAACGGCAAGGCCTCCGCGACCGCAGTGCTCTTGCGGTACGCGTTCACGCCGACGTAGTTGGTGTCCCACGCGCTCGTGGGCAGCAAGAGCGTCGCGCTCGTGGCGGCGCTCTGGCCACCGCCGTACGGATAGATGTCGTAGGCCACGAC
>JAYTZB010001044.1:0-2588 GCA_043742085.1 Polyangiaceae bacterium | reverse complement strand
ACGACCTGATCGGCGCGTGACTCGGGTAGCCCTGCGCTGGCGCTCGGCAGGAACTGAGCGAAGAGCGAGACGCGGAAGATCGTGAGCAGGTTCACGAGGAGCACGCCGAAGAGCGCGACGCCGCGCAAGGCATCGAGCGCGATCGCGCGCTCCGACCCCGCGATCGGCGACCCCTTCGGCGACGTCACGCCGCGACTCTATCACTCGCGATCGCTCCGGCGGCGACCGTTCAGGCAGCGAGCATCATCGGCTCGAGGCCTTCGAGCATGCGTACCGCCTCGGCAGCGGCGGGCACGCCCGAGACGCGAGCCACGCGCGGATCGACGGGCACCGCGAGGTCGCGCGCGAGCGTGGCGAACGCGTCGCGGCGCTCGGCGGCGAGGCGTGCGCGCTGCTCCACGTCGAGCTGCGCCTCGATCCACTCCGCGATGTCCCACGAGAGCGCCGCGTGCTCCGTCTCCTCGTCGGCGATCGCCGCCATGCAATCGCGAACGTCGGCGTCGCCGGCGCGGCTCATCTGGAGATGAGCGACGAGCGCGCCGTAGGTCTCGCGCACGCAGCCCTCGCGGGCGTTCTCGAGCGCGATCGCGAAGAGCGACGGCGACGCGTCGTGAGGACCGACCTGCGGCGCGCTCGGCGTGACGCCGTACTTCTTCGCGAGGATGCCGGTGGCGCGGGCATGGCGGACCTCGTCGCGCGCTGCCTTCCGGATGCGCGCGAGCAGCTCACGAGGCGCACCGAATGCCGCGAGCTGGCGATGGAGTCGGCGGAACGCGACCACGCTGGCGGCCTCGAGCGTCGCCATCGACGCGAAGTGCTCGCCGACCGCATTTTTCCTCGCTCCCGTGGGGTTGTCGAAGCGCAGACCCTCCGGTCGACGACCGGCCACCGCGCACCCGGTCATCTGGTGCAGGTCGACGCGCGAGACCTCGGTGAGGTTGCCCGCGTAGTCGACGTGCACCGTCACCTGGTAGCTCTCCAACCCGCAGTTCTGCTCGGTGAGGCTGAGATCCCAGCCGCCATCTGCGGTCTGACGCCAGCCGGAGTCCGGCGTCGAGCCGCCGTAGCTCGAGCCGCACGTCGCCTGGAGATTCGCGCCTTGCGCGACCCACATGGCTTCCTCGAGCGTGTCGAACGTCCCGGCGAGCGCCTTGATCTCCTCCTTCGTGCGCGCGACGCCAATCTCGTCGCCACGCGTGTAGAGGATGTACGAGGCTCCGCACTCGGTCGGCACGTACGCGGACGACGGGTACTGCGAGACGCACGCATCGCGCGACGTCGGCAGCATGCGAAAGCCCGAGACCTTGTCGCGGCACGCGCCGGGGTTGGACGACTTCGCGCACAGCGTGCCGACCTGCTCGCCGTTCGTCGCCGACCAGGAGTCTCCGAGCTCCGGCATCGGCGGATTGGTGACGCCGTTCTGCGTGGTCCGTCGCGCGAACGCCGCCTCGTTGCGCATGATCGCGCCGTCGAGCGGCGGGCTCGCCGTCAGGCCCTGCAAGAGCGTGCGCTGCGAGGTCGTCCCGTTCGTGCCGCAGAAGGAGGTGAAGCCGGTCGCCAGCGGCGGACCGCCGTCCTTGCCGGTGCCACCGGTGCCGCCGTCGCTCGCGCCGCCGAACGACGATTCGCTGGTCGTCGAGCCGCCACCGCAACCGGTCGCTCCGGCGACCGCCATCGCGCCGGCGGTGGTCGCGAGGACCGCGGTTAGGACATCGGAGAAGGCACGGCGAAGGCGGATCTCGGTAGGGCGGCGCATGCCGGTCTACTCGCAACCGGCGTGCCGCCGCACAGGACGGCACACCGACAGCTGAGCGGCGGATATCGCTACGAAATTCGCCGCGCCTTGCACACCGAGGGGTGTGCCATGTTGTGCAGTCGCGACGCTCGCGACGTTCGCGCCCGTCGTGCCGTTCCCCTAGCTAGCGACCGGCTTTGCGCTGCTGCTCCTGGGTCTGCTCGGCTTCCATCTCCTCGAGAGCCGCCGCGAGCTCGTCCTGCTCGTTGCGGTTCGCGACCGGAGGCGCGCTCGCCGACGGTGCCTCGACGCGCTTCGGCGTCTCGGCGCGAACGGCGGGCGCTTCCTCGGGAGGGAGCATGCCCATCTTGCGCTTGAGCGCCGCCAGCTCCTCGTCCGCTCCGGCGCCTCGCTCGAGGCTCTGGAACTTCGAGGCGAGCACGTCGCCCGTGTACTCCTCTTGCAGCTCGCCCGCGGCCTCGGCCTCGGCCTCGAGCTGATCGATCTTGCCGGCCATGCGGTCGAACGTCTCGAAGGCGCTCTGATCCTTGAGACCGTGCATGGTCTCCTGGATCGCCTTCTGCGCCTCCGCGCGCTTCTTGCGAGCGACGAGGACGTTCTTCTTCCGCTTCGCCTCCTCGATCTTGTCGTTCAGCATCCGAAGCGCCTTCTTCAGCTGATCGACGGCGTTCTTCTGCTTCGTCCACTGGTCCTTGTAGGTCTCGGCGAGCTGGTCGTGCTCCTTCTTCCGGGAGAGGGCCTCCTTGGCGAGCTCCTCGTTGCCGGCGCGAAGCGCCATCATCGCGCGGCGCTCCCACTCCGCGGCGTGCGCCATCTCCTGCTCGAACTGCTT
>JAYTZB010001043.1:0-2168 GCA_043742085.1 Polyangiaceae bacterium | reverse complement strand
GGGATCCCCACGCCGGACGTGTTCGTGAATTCCATCGGCAGCGCCGAAACGCGTGCAAGGTACAAGCAAGCCCTGGTCGAGGTGCTGACGCCGCAGAAGGAGACGCTCAGCGCCGACTCGCAGCGTCGCCTCGGAACGAATCCCCTGCGCATCCTCGATTCGAAGCATCCCGCGGACAAGGCGGCCATCGAGAGCGCCCCCACCATCCTCGATTTCCTGAGCGACGACGACCGCGCGCACTGGGACGGCCTGCGCCGCCACCTCGACGCGCTCGGGACGCCGTACACGGTCGATCCCAAGCTGGTCCGCGGCCTCGACTACTACGGGCGCACGCTCTTCGAGATCAAGGGCGCCTACGACAAGCTCGGCGCGGGCAGCACGCTCGTCGGCGGCGGTCGCTACGACGGAATGATCACCGAGCTCGGCGGCCCCGATGTCCCGGCCATCGGCTTCGCGGCCGGTCTCGAGCGCCTGCTCATCGCGAGTGACGTGACCGCGCCCGCCAACGTCGTCGACGTGGTCATCGCGCCCATCGGAGACCGTGCCGTCGACACCGCGCTCGTCCTCGGACGCGACGTCCGCAAGGCCGGCGTGCGCTGCGAGGTCGACACGCGCAAGGCCTCCGTGAAGGCGCAGCTCCGTCGCGCCAACGCGCTCGGCGCGCGCTTCGCCGTGCTCCTCGGCGATCGCGAGATCGACGAGGGCATCGTCGAGCTCAAGGATCTCAACGCGCACTCCCAGGAGAAGGTCGCGCGGAGTGAGCTCCCGCGTCGCATCGCCGCGCTCCTCTCCGCGGCGATCGTCGCTCTGCTGATCTGCTGGCCGGCGAGCGCGTTCGCGCAGCTCGGTGGCGGTGGTGGCGGCAAGCAGGGCGGACCGACGCAGTCCGGTCCCGTCCGCAACAAGCCCGTCGGACCGCAGCGCGGCGGCAACCCCGACGAGGAACAGCAGGGCACCTCGCCCGCATCGCGCCCGCTCGACGAGCCCACGGCCATCGCGCCCGCCGATCCGCTCGCCATCCCCGAGGGCGTCGGCGATCGCATCGGCAGCGATTACGACGGCCGCCCGCCTTCACCCGAGGGGCAGCTCCATCGCTCGTATTTCCCGTACTACCAGGAGCGACGCGGCGACTATCGGCTGCGGCTCATCCCGCCGCTCTATCTCGAGCACACGCGTGGTCTCGATCCGAAGACCGGCGAGAGCACGCCGCAGACCGATCGCGAGTCGCTCGCAGCGCTCGTCTTCTACCAGCGCCGCTCGCCGGACGCCGACGCCGACGTCCTCTTCCCGATCGCCTGGCGCGTGCGCGATCGGCAGAACCACGTCCTCGTCCTCGGACCGCTCGCCCATCGCGAGGCACCGAACGAGCACGACAACTGGATCGCGCCGATCCTCTTCCAGGGCCACCGCAAGGACGGCGGCTACTTCCACTCGCCGCTCACGCTCACCACGTCGCACTGGGACGAGAAGGGCGCGTTCACCATCGTCGGCCCGTACTTCCGCGACCGCACGCTGAAGGACGTCGATGCCGGCGTCGCGCCGCTCTGGTTCCACGGCGACAACGGCGACGAGGACGGCGCGCGCAAGACGTACACGCTCATCCCGCCGTTCCTCTACTTCCACCGCGAGCGCGAGATCGAGCAGAGCCAGCTCACCGTGATCGGGCCGGTGATCTCGAAGTCCGACCCCAAGCGATCGATCTTCGACGTCGCACCGCTGCTCTTCACGATCAACGGCCGGCCGGAGACCGGCGGAGTCCGTGAGTTCCACTACACGCTCTTCCCGCTCTTCCACTACGGGCGTGATCCCGACAAGTCGCTCTTCGTGCTGCCCGGCTATCTCCGCCGCGTCACGCGCACCGCCGACACGCTGATCACGCCATTCTTCACGCACGCGACCACGCGCAACAACTCGACGTCGCTCACGATGGTCGGACCGATCGTCCCGATCTACTACCGGTCGACCGACATCGACCTCGGCTACAGCGCGCTCGGGATCTTCCCGTTCTTCTACAACTCGAGCAGCCCGACCGGACGCACCTTCGCGACGCCGCTGTTCGCGCGCTCCGAGAGCTACAACGTCTCGCGCACCAACTGGATCTTCCCCACCATCGTGCTCGAGAACAACACGAAGGGCTGGGAGGTCGACGTCCACCCCATCGTGTACCT
>JAYTZB010001042.1:0-2793 GCA_043742085.1 Polyangiaceae bacterium | reverse complement strand
TGGGTCGAGCAGAACGCGCCCTCGGCGCGGCCCACGTCCGTACCCGACTACGACGTCGCAGCGGTCGCGTTCGAGACGTCGCTCCGTCATCAGGCGCTGCCTTCGTTGCCTCACGACGTGGCGGTGCCGACCCGGACGCGCCTCGCGCCGCCGCCGGAGCTCGGGGTGAGCGCGTCGTTCTTGCTGCTTCATGTCGACGGCGTCGCCAGCGTCCGGGAGATCGCCGAGCTCGCTGCGCTTCCCGTGACCGACGTCCTGGCGGGGCTCCTCGACCTCACGGCGCGCGGGCTCGTCGACCTCGGCGGAACGCAGCTCTCGGGCGGCGTCCCGATCTCCGGTACCGTCTCCGGCACGCGTCGCCGTAGCGGCGCCTGACTACGCGGCGACGCTCCGGCGATCGACGAGGTCGAAGGCGGCGTCGACCACCGCATCCGCGGCGTGTCGCGGGACGAGGCGTCGCGCGCGCTGCCCCATCGCGACGAGGATGGTCCCGCCGCGCAGCATCGCGACGGTAGCCCCGACGTCGTTCGCGTCCGAGGCGACGCCCGCGCCGCCGTCGACCACGAACGCTTCATTGAGCTTCTCGTTGCCGGGCACGGCAGACGCCACGATCATCGCGCGACCGGCGGTGAGCGTCTCGCTGACCGTGAGACCGCCGGCCTTGCCGACGACGACGTGCGCTTCGGCGATGCGCGCCGCCATGTCCTTCTCGTAGCCGATGACACGTGCCGTCACGCCGGCCGCTTCGGCCTCCCGCGCGACCCGTGCGGCCAGCCTCTCGGCGGCGCCGCACACCACGACGAGCTCGACGTTCGGTACGCCGGCGAACGATCGGACGATGCGCGTCATCGGCCCGTGACCGAAGCCCCCGCTCGTGATCAGGACCCGCAGCGTTGCCGGCAGCGCGCCGAGCACCGGCGTTCGCGCGAACGAAGCACGCACCGGGATGCCCGTCTCCACGATGCGCGTGAGCGGAGCGCCGTGAGCGGCGAGCTCGGCGCGCGCGCCGCCGAACGGGACCGCCCACGCGTCGACCCCGCGCTCGGCCCAGCAGGCGTGCGCCGTGTAGTCGGTGACGACACCGAGCACGGGCGCGTCGAGGCGCCCCTTCCGGCGAGCGCGTCCGAGCACCACGAGCGGTAGGTGATGCGTGGCGATGATGGCGCGCGGCGCCAGGGCTCGAACGTGATCCGCGAGGGCGCCGAAGACGAGGTTGTCGATCCCCAGGCGCAGCGGCTCGAGCGGATCGCCGCGACGATTGGCTGCAAAGTACATCTGTCCGTAGAGGTCGGGCGCGGCGCTCTGGCCGGTGAGGTGCGCGCGGACGTAGGCCTCGCCGGCCCAGCGCGGGCCGTGCGCGAACGCGTCCACCACCTCGACGTGGAGACCGCGGGCCTTCGCGGCCTCCGCCGTGGCCAGCGCCGCCGACTTGTGACCGCCACCGACGGGGCTGTAGACGACCACCAGATCCGTGCTCATCGAGGACCTCCTGTTCGCAGGATGGCTGGAGCAAGCGACGGGCCGCCGGCGGACCCGTGACAAACCCTCGAATTGACTGGTGAGCAACTGGTTGAACCACTCAACCGCATGCGAAAGTGCGCAGCTCGACCGCGAAGACGGCTGCGCGGGTCAGCGGCGCGGGTCAGTCGAAGAGATCGCGGAGCTTGTCCATGAACCCCTTGCGCTGGGGCTGGACCTCGTCGCCGAGCTCCTTCGCGAGCTCCTCGAGCAGCTCTTTGCCGCGGGCGCTGAGCGCGGTCGGGACCTCCACGGTCACCTCGACGCGCTGGTCGCCACGGCCCATGCCGCTGCGCTTGGGCATTCCCTTGCCCTTGATGCGGAGCGTGGTGCCGGGCTGCGTACCGGAGGGCACGCGGAGCTTTCCCTTCCCGTCGAGGGTCGGCACCTCGACCTCCGAGCCGAGCGCGGCCTGCGTGAACGCGAGGGGCACCGTGCAGATGACGTCGTCGCCCGCGCGACGGAAGAACGGATGCGGCGCCACCCGGATCTCGAGCTCGAGGTCGCCGGCCGCCTTGTCGGGCTTGGGCCGATTGCCGGCGCCGTTCACGACGCGCGTCGCTCCGTGCTCCACGCCGGGCGGAATCGTGACCTCGATCTCGTTCTCCTGCGTGATGAGCCCGCTGCCCTTGCACGTGTTGCACGCGTTGACGACGACGGTGCCGCGTCCCTTGCACCGCTGGCACACGCGCTCCACGGCGATGGGGAGGATGCCCTGCTGGAAGCGGACGCGGCCACGTCCGTTGCACGCGCTGCACGTGTCCGGCGTGTGGCCGGGAGCGGAGCCGGAGCCGCGGCAGTCGCCGCACGAGATGATGCGTGCATAACGCATCGACTTGGTGGTGCCGAACGCCGCCTCCTCGAAGGTGACCTCGAGCTCTCTCTTGAGATCGCCCTTGTCACCGCGCCCGACCCCGAACACGCCCAGCAGATCACCGAGGATGCCGTCGACGGCGATGTCGCTGAAGTCGATCACGCCGCCGGCGAAGGGGCCGCTGCTCGCGAAGGGGGAGCCGGACTCCTCGGCGCGGTGACCGAAGCGGTCGTACATGGCCCGACGCTGGGGATCGCTCAGTACCTGGTACGAAGCGTTGAGCTCCTTGAAGCGGTTCGCGGCTTTGGGGTCGTCGGGATTCCGGTCGGGATGGTGCTGCGACGCCAGCTTGCGGAAGGCGGCCTTGATCTCCTCCGGGCTCGCGCCCTTCGATACGCCAAGGATCTCGTAATGGTCGCGTTGGGCCATCGTTTTCCGCGTCTCACGTAGCACAGGCCGCG
>JAYTZB010001041.1:0-2828 GCA_043742085.1 Polyangiaceae bacterium | reverse complement strand
CGATCAGCTCGGCGGCGCTCTCGCTGCTCATCATGGTGAGCGCGCTCGGCACCGTTCTCCGCACGCATATGCGCGGCGTGGTCGTGCGTGCGGACGGAGTCGAGGGCCGCTACGTCCTCGCCCTGGGCATGCCGCGCATCAAGAAGTGGGCATGGCCTCAGATCCATCGCATGGTCATCGACGACGCGCAGGTGATGCTCGAGCTCTGGAACGGAACCTACGAACGTTTGCCGCAAGTCGCCGAGCCGAAGAAGCTCGGCATGCTCCTCGAGAACATCGCCGCGGGTCGCAAGATCATGGTGACGCGGCTCCGGGCGGATTGACTCAGAGCGCGCCCTCTACTCCGAGGCTCGGGATGGTGATGGGCCCGATGTAGTCGAACGTGCAGTTGTCGTACGGCAGGTTCGCCGACCGGCCGATTGGATTCGAGAAGGGAACGACCTGGCGCGTGCACTTCACGCCGGTCGCTTCCTTGTTGAGGGTCACGTTGAGCCCCTCGAGCACCACCGCAATGAAGCCGCGCTCGCCTATGCGCCAGCGCTTCTCGAGCCGAACGTCGACGCGATAGAAATTGGGCAAGCGCAATGAGTTGTAGGGGGCTACCGGGTGCCCTTCGATTTCGGGCGAGTACGGGCGTCCTGTGTAGAAGAAGAAGCGGCCGCCAGCTCGCCAGTTTCGGCCGAGATCGTAGCCGCCGATCACGCTGAGAACGTGCGTGCGGTCGAACTCGCCGGGTATGGTCTGCACGGTCAGATGGTTGCCGGACGTCCGCAGATGGGCCTCGCGCGTCGTGCGCGACAGCGTGTACGAGACCCAGCCCGTGAGCTTCTTCGTCAGTGAACGACGCAGCAGCATCTCGAAGCCGAGCGTGCGCCCGGTGACGCGCTTGTCGATGCAATCGGTGCCGTCGCTGTTCTCGCTGGTGCTGCTCTGGTTGATGCCGCACGTGGTCGCGAAATCGGTCAGCCCGAGGTAGCGGTGATAGAAGAACGTCGGCGTGAGCGTGAAGGCCCACGGCAGTGCCACCTCGACGCCCTGGCTTGCCTGGATGCTGGTCTGGAGGCCGTCGGTGAGGCGACCGAGCTGGAGCCCGGGCACCGGAACGAAGAACGCCGGCGGCTGATGCGAAATGCCGAAGGTCGAGACGAGCGTGACCGCCTTCGACAGGCGCAGGCGCGACAAGAGCCGCGGATCGACGGACGGCACGGCACCGTTGGCGCTGCGGCGCTGCTCGAAGCGTGAGACCGCGCCCAGCATGCGGATCGACTCGAACATGTCGACCCGGAGGCCAGGCGTGATCTCCCACGCGTCCGCCGCCTGGATGACGGCATCGAGGTGCAGGCCCATCACGAGATCGTTGCGTGGCGGATACTGCGAGGCGTTGGTCGCAGCGGTCTCGGGGTTCTTGTCGAGGTCGAGGTCGTAGTGATCGAGCGTGACGTCGGCGCCCCCGCGCAGGGTCACGTTCTCGCCGGTGGGTTGCTCCACGTAGAGCCGCGCGCCCACCATGCGATCGCGGACGCCCGCGAGGTCCTGCGTGCCGGTGGCGTCGCTCCCGAGAGTCGCGGCGAGCCTCATTTTTCCGTGGTTCGGTAGCTCGTGGTCCCACCGTGCGTCGAGGCGATGAAACTGCGTGGCGAGCCCGGTCTCGGTCTCGCCGTTGGATTTCTTGTTGCCGAAGAAGTCGTAGCTGCCGAAGGCGAAGAGGCCGATCGTGTCCCTGGGGCCGAGCCGCCACGTCGCGCGTGCTTGGTAGTCCCAGTACTGGAGGACGGCGTCGGGAGCGGCGAGCGAGATGAGCGCCGCCGTGTAGGAGTAGCGACCGGCCACGAGCACGGTGCCTTGGCCGTCGGCGATGGGCGCCTCGAGGAGCGCACCGGCATCGAAGAGGCGCACGTTGCCTTCGCCGTGCAGCGCGTCCGCGGGCCTTCGGGTCTCGCCGGAGAGGATGCCGCCCGCGAAGCGTCCATAGCGGGCCGGATAGCCGCCCGGATAGAAGTCGACGCGCTCGATGAGCCCCGGGTGGATGACGCTCGGGCCTGCGCCCACGTGATAGAGCAGCGGAACGCGGACGCCGTCGATGTAGTAGCCGTTGTTGCCGGGCGGAGCGCCGCGCACGAAGAAGAACGGCAGCCCGCTCACGAGCGGTGTCACCCCGGGGAGGGCCTCCATGACGCGGAACGCGTCGCCGAAGGCGCCGGGGACCTGGCGGACCTCTTGACCGCCGAAGGTCGTCTGTCCCGACTTGGTGCCGCGACGACCGTGGACCTGCACCTCTTCGGGAGGGGGAGCGGGAGCGGGGCCGAGCGCGGGGGCGGGAGCGGGTGGGGGAGCGGGGCCGGGGGCGGGAGCGTCGGCGGCTTGCGCGGAGGCACGCGCCGACACGAGGAGGGCGACGACGAAGAGCGCGCGGGAGGGCGCGCGGGTCACCTGCTGGCTCGCCACTCCTCTTGGATCGACGTGCGGAGCGACTCGTCAGTGAGGACCTCCACGGCGGTGCGCGCGAGGGCCTTCGCTGCGTCGTACGCGGTGCGGAGGCCGCGATCGCTGCCGGAGGCGGCGGCGAACCGGTGCTGGTGGCAGAGCGCCTCGTTCTCGTCGACGATCGCGAGGTAGGGATGGATCGACGGCACGACGTGCGAGACATCGCCCATGTCGGTGCTGCCTGCGCCCACGCGGTCGTCGGTCTCGCGCGCCTTGCGGCCGCCGGCGGCGACGTCGAGGTGCGCGCCGAAGCGACGCGCCATGGCCATGTTGTTGCGCATGTCGCGATAGCCCTGACGCGCGACGATCTCGACCTTCACGCCGCTCGCCATGGCAGCGCCGGC
>JAYTZB010001040.1:0-5081 GCA_043742085.1 Polyangiaceae bacterium | reverse complement strand
GCGCCGTTCACGGTGATCGAGCCCACTGCGGAGGAGACGCCTCTCACCGTCGAGGTCCCGCATGCGGGCCTCTTCGTCGACGGCCCGACCCTGGCGAAGCTTGCGGCGCCGGCGCGGTCCATCGGGCGCGATGCCGACCTCTACGTCGACGAGCTCTACGCCGACGCGCCCGCCCACGGCGCGACGCTCATCACGTCCCACGTCTCGCGTTACGTCTGCGATCTCAACCGCAGCGAGCTCGATATCGACGCCGAGTCGGTCGAGGGCGCGCCGCCCCACGCGCGGGCCACGCGCGGCATCATCTGGCGCCTCACCAGCGAGGGCGCGCGCGTCCTCGAGGCTCCCCTGCCCCGTGCCGAGCTCACGCGACGCCTCGACGCCTACTACCGGCCCTACCACCGCGCCCTCGCCGAGGTGCTCGAGCGGAAGCGCGCACGCTTCGGATTCGCCATCCTGCTCGCCGCGCACTCGATGCCGAGCGTCGGGCGTGCGGGGCACGGCGATCCCCAGGCGGTGCGCGCCGATGTCGTCCCGGGCACACGCGCCCGTAGCAGCGCCGCTGCCGCGTTCATCGACGCCGTGGACGCCCATGCGCGCGCGGGAGGCCTGACCGTCGCCCACGACGACCCGTACCAGGGCGGGTACACCACGCAGCATTACGGCCGGCCCGACCTCCACGTGCACGTGGTCCAGGTGGAGCTGGCGCGTCGCCTCTACATGGATGAGCCCACGCTCACGAAGCACACCGGCTTCGAACGAATGAAGGCCTGGTGCGGGGCGCTCGCGAAGTCGCTAGGGGGCGTGCGGCCGTAGTGGCGCCGGCGAGCGGGGGCCCAGAACTGGCCGATTTCCCGCCTCGGCGCTTGACAGGGGTAGCGCTTTCCGCCAAGTTTCGCGGCCTTCCGAGGGCATAGGTAACGTCATGGCGAAGAGCGACATCACAGGCAAGCGCAAGCTCAGTGCGCAGAACGTCTCGCACTCCAACATCAAGACGAAGCGCTGGCAGAACGTCAACATCCAGACGCGCCGCGTCTGGGTGCCCGAGTTCAAGCGCTACGTGA
Source organism: Polyangiaceae bacterium (assembly GCA_043742085.1). Lineage (GTDB taxonomy): Bacteria > Myxococcota_A > Polyangia > Polyangiales > Polyangiaceae > Labilithrix. The sequence goes on along the minus strand of JAYTZB010001040.1, from coordinate 4,020 downwards.
CGCTGAAGCTGACGACGCGCGACATCCGCACGATCGACAAGATCGGCGTCGTCGCGTACGCAGCGAGATACAACGTCAAGCTTTAGAGAGGCTACGCCTCTCTAAGCGGGTCTAGTGGGGCTGCCCGCCCCTCCACGACTTCGTCGTGGAGCCTCCCCGTTTCGCCTGCGGCGACGTCGTGCTGCAACAGCACGACGGACTCGTCGCGGTCGGCGCTCGTGACCTGCGAGCTTCGGAACAGCTCGGTTCGGAACGGGCTTACGAGCGGAAGACCGAGACCGTCGAGGCGATGTGCGAGACCGCGACCAGGCGCGCGTCGCCGTGGGCCTCGATGCGGTCTTCTTCGATGAAGCCGCGGATCGCGCCGCGCAGGACGTCGTAGGCGTCGCCCGCACCGAACGCCGCGACGGCGAGCTCCGGTCCCGCGTCGCGACCGACGAGCGCGACGGGCGCCGCAGCCGGTCGCGCGTCGCCCGGGCGAACGCGCGTCGCGCCGCGCAGGACCGGCTCGGCGAAGAACGGCGCGCGGAGGCCGAGCTCTGCGATGGTCAGGCCATCGATGCCCTCGTCCCAGCACGCGACGGCGAATGCGCCGAAGCGATCGACGCAGGCCACAGCCCTCGTCGTCGCCACCTCGACGCGCCCCGCGGGAGGCACCGGGATGCCGCCGTCGTCGTTCGCCCACGGGAGCTCGATGATGACGCGTGCCCCGCCGTCGCCGCTCTCGGCGGCAGAGGAGCCACTCTTCCGTGCCGACGTGCCTCGTGCCGCGCGGCCGCCGCTCGAGCCACCGAGCACATGACGCGACGCCGCGTGCACCTCGGGACGCTGCGAGGAGAGATCGTCGGACGTGAGCAGGCCGCCCGCCGGCCGACCGCAGAGCGCGAGCAGCTCGCCGCCGAGCGGACGCTCCTCGACGGCGCGCGGCCCGCGCGCCGCGATCTTCGCGAGCACTTCGTGGCGCGGAGAGCCCTTTGCCAGCGCCAGCGCCGGCGCGAGCACCTGCGCGAACGTCGCGGTGCCTGCCGTCGCCACGGCCACCGAAAGCGTCGCAGGCAGCCACGGAACGCCGACCTTCGCCGCGTCGGGCACCTCTTCGTCGCTCTGGAAGCCGCGCGGACGTGGCGCGCCGATGCCCGGCTGGCGAACGCGACCGTCGAGCGCTCGCAGCCCGACGCCGCCGCCGCCGATGAGGATCTGGACCGGTCCGAGGAGGACGCCCGGCGACAGCGCACACGCGGCGAACACGCCGGCGACGGCGGCGTCGACCGCGTTGCCCTTGCGCAGGAGCTCCTCGGCGGCCGCCTCGACCTCGGGCGATGACGCGACCGCGGCGCGTGACTTCCGCAGACGGCTATCGGTCATCTACTCTTCCTGTTCGTCGTCGCTGACGGCGGGACCCGCGCCCTTCGGCCGGATCAGCCGACCGAGCCCGCCGCGCTTGCCCGTCTTCGCCTCGCGCACGAGAGCGCGGAGGATCTTGCCTTCCTTCAGCGCGCCGGTCGTCTCGAAGACCACGTAGGCATCGCGACGCTCGCCGATGGTGTCGGCGACCTTGTGGAGGGCCACCGTCGAGAATGCGCGCGTTCCGCCGGCCGCGCGCAGGCGTCCGTACGCGACGGGACCGGGCGGCATGGGATCCCGCGCGGGATCCACGGCCACGACGATGTCCCACTTCTTAGCCTGCGCGGCGGCGTCCTCGATCTCCCAGAGCCCGCTCGGCTCCCAGACCACGCTGCTGGCGTCGCGCGGAAGGCGGTCGATCAGCTTGCCGAGCCGATCGCGCCAGAGCTTGCCCGGCGTCACGTCGGGCGCGGTCGCGATCACGATCACGCGTGCCTCGAGGAGGGTCACCGTCTTGAGCAGCGCCTTCATCTCGGTCTCGAGCGCCTCGCCGGCCTTGAGCTTCGCGATGGCGGGCCCTGCCACGACCGCGAACTCGAACTGCGGAGGGACCGCCTTCCGCCAGCGACGCAGCGTCGCGTCCGACGGCGCGAGCTTCATGTTTGCCGCGTCCGCGCCGCGCACCTCGAGCAGATCGAAGCGCTTCGCGTAGGCGCCGATCTCGCCTTTCAGGTCCTTCGCGCCGATGTGCAGCCGGGTCGCCATTCCGCGACGTAAGTAGACCGGCCCATGTCGAGTGTCGACACTTAACGCTACGGCGGGAGAGGTCGGCCTCAGGCCGCAGGAGTGTCAACCGCCGAAGTGGAACCACTGCGTCGGGTGCGATCGGAGGAACTCGGCCAGGCTGTCGGCGAGATGCTGCGCGACGGCGTCGAGCTCGGCTTCGGTGGCGTGCCGCGGAACCAGCCTGCTCTCGTAGAGCTCGACGACGTACTCGCGATGGCCGAGGCGCGCGCAGAACACCGGCAAGATCGGGGCACCTGACACCTGCGCGAGCTTGAGCGGCCCCTCCGGGATCTTCGTGCGCTCGCCCAGCAGATCGACCTCGCGCGTGCGCATGCCGGGCGCGACGCGATCGAGCTGGAGCGCGACCACACCTCCTGTGCGGAGGTGCCGGAGCAGAGGAAGCGATGCGAGCGGATCGTCGCCGGCGTGAACGATGGTGACGCCTGCGCGCTTACGCGCCTCGTCGTGCAGCACGCGGGCGCCTTCATCGGCCTCGGGTTGCATGACGAACATCATCTGCAGGCCCTGGTTGCGGGCGACGACGGGCCCGACCGTCTCCCAGCCCGCGGTGTGCGCGGTGACCATGATGATGCCCTTGCCGTGGGCGCGTGCATCATGCACGTGTTGCACGCGACGATGAATCGTCGACGGCGGACGCGGCCCGGTCTCGGCATCGTTCGAGAGGACCTCGGCGAGGCACGATGCGTAGGTGGCGAACGTCTCGAGCACCTCGCGCGCCTCGGTCGCGGCAGGTGCTGGTCCGCGGATGCGACGCAGGTTCCGCACGACCGCGCGACGCGCCGACGGGACGAGCGCGGCCGCCGCCCAGCCGAACACCGGGGGGCTGTAACGAACCCACCACTCGGGACCGCGCGACGCTCCCCAGTGCGCGAGCCTCCGCCAGAACAGGGCTTCGTGGGGTCGTGCTCGTCGCTCGTCGGTCATTCGCGTCTCGGGAGAGTCACATCGAGGTACTGAGGCGGATTCGATGGATCGCACGAGGGCCGCCCTCTGGTCCATCGGACACCACGGGGGACCGTCCGTTTGCGGCGGAAAGTTATGGAAATGGCCGCGGGCGCCGCGTTTTCGCAACGGTACGTGGGTTGCAGGAAGGCCGCCATGCTCGACAAGCTTGCTTCCAGGTCCGCCTTCGCGATCGCCTCTTCTCTCCTCGTCACGCTCGTCGCGTGCAGCAGCGCCGACCCCAGCCTGTCCGACTTCAACAAGGGCACGGGCAAGGGCACCACCGCTGGCGACGGCACCGACAACAGCGCGGGCGCGGGCGGCCTCGGCGGCACAGGCGCAGGCGCGGGCACCAGCAAGCCCGGCGCCGGCAGCGATCTCGCCGCGTGCGCCACGCAGTCGGCCGTCGCCGAAGCGCGGCCCGTCTACCTCGTCTTCATGTTCGACAAGTCGGGCAGCATGACCGACAACGGCAAGTGGCCGTCCGCCAAGGCCGCGAGCCGCGCGTTCTTCGAGTCGCCGGACTCGAAGGGCATCAGCGCGTCGCTCTCGTTCTTCCCGGACAAGCAGAACTACTCCTGCAGCGCGAACGCCTACAGCACCCCGAAGGTGTCGATGGCCGCGCTCCCCAACACGACGTTCGGCACGCAGCTCGACAGCCAGAGCCCCGCCGGCGGCACGCCGACGTACCAGGCGATGCAGGGCGCCATCGACTACGCGCAGCAGATCGCCGTCGGTCAGGGCCAGGACGGCAAGGTGGCGATCGTCCTCGTCACCGACGGTCTCCCGCAGGCTGATTGCAACAACACGTCGATCCCCGACGTGCAGTCGCTCGCGGCCGGCATCGCGGGCTCCATCCCGACGTACGTGATCGGCGTCGGCGACGCGCTCACCAACCTCGACGCCATCGCCTCGGGCGGCGGCACG
>JAYTZB010001039.1:0-3826 GCA_043742085.1 Polyangiaceae bacterium | reverse complement strand
CACGTCGAGTGCGAGCACGTCGCCGAGGTGGTGAGCGAGCTCGCCGGCGTTCCCGAGGAGCGCCTCCTCGAGAGCGACGCCGACCGCCTGCTCCGCCTCGAGGAGCTGCTCGGCAACCGCATCGTCGGTCACGCCAACGCGCTCGAGCGCATCTCGCACGTCCTTCGTCGCAACGCCTCGGGCTTCCGCTCGCGGCGACCGATCGGCACCTTCCTCTTGCTCGGCCCCACCGGCGTCGGCAAGACCGAGACCGCCAAGGCCATCGCCGAGTGCCTATTCCATTCCGCCGATGCGATGACGCGCCTCGATCTCTCGGAATATGCCGAGTCGCATGCCATCTCGCGCCTCGTGGGCGCGCCGCCCGGCTACGTCGGCTACGACGCCGGCGGTCAGCTCACCGAGTCGGTGCGCCGTCGTCCGTATCAGGTGATACTCCTCGACGAGATCGAGAAGGCGCATCGCGACGTGCTCGAGAGCTTCCTCGGCGTCTTCGATGAGGGGCGCCTCACCGACGGACGCGGACGCACCGTCGACTTCACGAACACGGTCATCATCCTCACCTCGAACATCGGCGCCGATCTGTCGCCGACCACCACCACCGCGCGCGGCCGCATCGGGTTCGGCTCCGCCGGCCGGTCCAACGTGCGCGAGCGCGAGCAGGCCATCGCGACGTACCAGGCGGCGGTCGCCGATGCTGCTCGGCGCGCCCTTCCCCCCGAGCTCTTCAACCGCCTCGACGAGGTGCTCGCCTTCGCGCCCCTCACGCGCGAGGACGTCGCCGAGGTGGCTCGGCGCATCCTCAAGGGCCTCGCCGTGGAGCTCGAGCGAGCGCGCGGCGTGAAGCTCGACGCCAGCGACGCCGCGGTCGAGGCGCTGCTGGACGCCGGCGGCTTCGATCCCGAGATGGGAGCGCGCCCGATGCGACGTGCGATCGGCCGGCACATCGAGGCGCCCATCGCGGAGATGATCCTCAAGGGCCTGCTCAAGCGCGGCGACGTCGCCACGGTCGACGTCGAGAGCGGCCTCATCGTCGTCGATGCCGTGACGCCTCGCGGCATCGGCGGCTCGAGCGGTTCTGCGAAGGACGTCGCGAAGGAAGCGTGATGGCGCGGGTGCTATGCTCGACGTCGTCGTGCGGCTCGTCCTCGTCGCTCTGATCGCCACCGCCGCCACGGTCTCCGCCGTTGCGTGCTCGCCCGCCGCGACGCCCCGGGCCTCGCGCACGCGTGGACAGGCTCGTCTCGCGACCGCGACGTCGTCGGGCGGAGAGGACACGCCGCGCCCGTCGTCACAGCGTATGGCGAAGCTTCGCTACGAGATCCACGGGCGGCCGTTCCCTTTGCCGCTCGTCACCGGCACCATCGCCGGTCAGCCGGTGCTCATGCTCGTCGACACAGGCGCGAACTCGCACGTGATCGCGGGATGGCTGGCGCGGAAGCTCGGTCTCACCATGAAGAAGCTCGGCGACGTCGGCACCGATCACGTCGGCAAGACCATCGCCACGTTCCGCGTCGAGAAGCCCGAGCTCGCCATCGACGATTGGGGACCGCTCGTTCCGATGCCGGTGCTTGCCACCGACGTGCCCGAGGTCATCGAGAAGCTGGGCATCGGCGCCTTCATCTCTCCGCAGCGGCTCGTCGAAGAAGGCGACTCGGTGGTGCTCGACCTCGCGAAGGGCGAGCTCCGTCCCGCGTGGTGGGACGAGGCGCACTACGAGCTCTCCGCGCTCGGCGTGCCCCTCGTGGTCGGTGAAGCTCGCGCGTGCGAAGAGACCGAGGGACCCATCAAGGGCCTCGCGTACGTGCTCCCGGCGACCGTCGAATCGCAGCGCGTCGATCTGCTGCTCGACACCGGCGCGCAGCACTCCGACGTGTTCACCACCTCGCTCGCCGGTCAGCGCCTGATGGCGCAGAGCACCGTCAACAAGGAGCCGATGTACACGGCCTCGGGGAAGATCTCCGCGCGCAAGCTCAAGGGCGCGCGCCTCACCGCTGGCTCCTTCGCGGTGAGCGCCGACGTCGATCTCATCGCAGGCACCGCCGATTCGTCGTGCCCGCGCGACGGCGTGCTCGCCATGGATGTGCTCCGTTCGTGCATGCTTCTCCTCGGTCGCCAGCGCATCTACGCTCGGTGCCTTCCGCCGAGCGCCGACCCGCCTGGGCCCAGGTGACCGCCATTGCCGTCACCGGCGAGTCGGTTCGCAGCTTCGCCTCCCGCAGCAGATGACCCGCCTCACGCACGTCGGCACGTACCGGAGGGACGTTCATGCGTCGATCGAGCGCGTATGGGAGAACGCGCTCGACTGGGAGCACCTCCCCTGGCTTCACAGCTCGTCGTTCTCCGCCGTCACGCTCCTCGAGCGCAGCTCAGCACACTGGCGCGCCGCGATGACCGTCGCCGGTTTGCTGCCCCTTCGCATGGTGGTCGAGCTCCGCACCGACCGCGCTCGCCTCGCGTACATGACGAAGACGCTGGAGGGCCTGGGTGCCGGCACCGAGATTCGTACGCAGCTCGAGCGCCTGGGCGATCGAACGACGCGCATCGCGGTGGGATTCCACCTCGCGGGCGCAGCGCGGCTGGTCGCGCGCGGCGCCGGAGCACGGTACACGCAGCTCTACACCCGCCTCTGGGACGAGGACGAGCGGATGATGCAGCAGCGACAGGCGGTGCTCGACGACGACGACGCGCGAAGGCGAGCGAAGGCCGAGCTGACGACGTCGGACGGGACCTCGGATCGCCGGGTGGCGCTAGGACATGTGGATTCCCTCCGCGGCCGCCTGCCCCTCATCGTGGAGACGGGGCGCGGGCCCGTGCGGATCGTCGACACCGAGAGCGAGCTCGTCGCGTATCGCACGCGTTGCCCTCATCTCGGTGGTCCGCTGGACGACGCGACGGTCGTGGACGGCATCGTGACCTGCCCGTGGCACGGCTACCGGTTCGACGTGCGGAGCGGCGCTCCGGTCGGCGCTCACGCCTGTCGCCTCCTTGCAGCACCGCGCGTGGACGTCGATCCCACGAGCGGCGAGGTCGAGCTCGTGTGGAAGTGACTCGTCTCCAGAGCGGCGGTCAGAACGCGAAGTCGATCCGCGTCGTGTGTCCTCGCGCGACGTCGCCGAATTTCGTCTGCGTCGTGACGGCGCCATCGCAGTCGGCAGTGACTCGCGCTTGATAGAGCTGCGAGGGCGCGTTGCACTGGCCAGCCGCGAGGTTCGCGAGATCGAACGAGCCGACCGCGGTCTCGCCGGAGGCCGCGAAGCCCTGGATTCCGCAATGATTGCCGGCGTCGTTCGACCAGGCGCGGATGACGGTGGGCCGTACCGGAATTCCTTTGCACGTCACCGTTCCGGCGATAGCGCCGGCGTTTCCGCCCAGCTCGGCGCGCACCGGGAGCCGGAGATCGAAGACGTTCGGAGCTCCCGGCTTGATGAGGCGGTTGTCGACGGCGGCGCCGAAGCGCGCGAAGCTCGTCTTGCCGTCGAGGCCCCGCGGATAGACCTCGATCCACACCTTCGACGTCGGCGTGCCGACGCACTTGCCCCACGCCGACACGTTGCCCGCAGCGGGGCCGCCGGTGTCGGGGAGGGTCTTGTTCACGTGCTGCACGACGGAGTAGGTCGTGCACTCCGCGCCCTTGCACGCGAGCGTTCCGTTCCTGTCCAGATGCGCGCCGTCGGCGGTGGTGAACGAGATGCCGATCATCGCGTTGATGGCGCGGCCATCCTCGCCGTAGACCCTTCCGCCGATCCACGTGGGCAGCGTCGCGCTGCAGTCGCTGGCGAGCGCGCTGCTATCGGCGCCGATGAGAGGATCGCCGTCGCCCGCTCCG
>JAYTZB010001038.1:0-7604 GCA_043742085.1 Polyangiaceae bacterium | reverse complement strand
GATCCGACGTACCATCTGCTCCTGCGATTCGACAAAATCGCGGGGATCGTCGAGCGCGAGCGGCCGGACGTGCTGGAGGTCCACTCCCCTTACCTGGCGGCGCTGGGCGTCATGCGCGCGAAGCCGGCCCACTACGGGATCCGGACGTTCCAGTGGCACTCGGACTTCATCGATACGTACGCGGGCGTGCTCGAGGGGCGTCTCGCGCGCGACGTGCCGATGCTCTCGGCGCGTGCGTGGTCGCGCGGGATCGGCGTCGGCACGCGTCCGTTGTGGGGTCTCGTGCGATCGATCGCGCGTCGCTGCGACGCGACGCTCGTCGCCGCCGACTGGCAGGCCGCGAAGCTCGCCGCGCATGGCGTGCCGCGGGTGGTGCGCTTGCCGTTCGGGATCGAGCGCGAGATCTTCCGGCCCGATGCGCGCAGCTTCGAGGGACGCCGAGAGCTGCTCGCGCTCGCGTCGCACGACGCGCGGCATGACGACGCCGTGATCCTGGTGGGCGTCGGACGGTTCGCCGTCGAGAAGCGCTGGGACGTGGTGATCGACGCGTTCCTCCGGCTGCGCGCGCGCGATCCCGAGCGCGACATGATCCTCGTGCTCATCGGCGACGGACCGGAGCGCGAGCGCATGACGGCGCGCGCCGCCGGCTCACCCGACATCGTGATGCCCGGCTTCGTGAAGGGACGGCAAGCGCTCGCGCGCATGCTCGCCAGCGCCGATGCGCTCCTCCATGGCTGCCCGTTCGAGACGTTCGGCCTGAGCATCGCGGAGGCGATGAGCTGCGGCCTGCCGACGGTCGTGCCCGACGAGGGCGGCGCTGCCGAGATGCACGTGCCCGCCGCGGGCGAGCGCTATCGCGCGCTCGACGTCGACGACTGCGTACGCGCGACGACACGTCTGCTCGCGCGGCTCGCGCTCGACCCCGATGTAGTGCGAGCTGCGGCGGTGGCGGCAGCGGGGCGCTTGCCGAACGTGGTCGAGCAGTTCGAGGGTCAGATCGCGCTCTACGAGAAGCTTCTTGGTTGCTCGAAGGACGAGAAGCGGTGAGGATCGAGCGGATGAAGACCTCACTTGCACTTGGTTTCTGCTTTGCGTTGGTCCTCGTGCCTGGCATCTCGAGCGCCGCGACCCACAAGTTCAAGGCGCTGATGACAGCGGCAAATGAACTGCCGGCTGGCAGCGTCGTATCCGCCGCGACGGGCAGCGCAGACCTGACCTTCGACGATGCCACGCGCTCTCTAACGGGCACCGTGGCGTTCAGCGGCATCCACGACAACAACAACGCCGTCACAACGGCTGCTTCCGCATCGCACCTCCACGACGGAGCCGCAACGGTTGCAAGCGGAGCGATCGTCGTCGGCTTCCCCGCCCCTGCGGGCGGGGCACTCACGAGCCCGATAGCGGTGGACGTCATCGTACCGGACACGGGCACCAACGTCGCCGACCTCCTGGCCGGCAATACCTACGTAAACGTTCACTCCGGCAAGTTCGGCGGCGGTGAGATCCGAGGACAACTCGTCCTCGACACGAGCGACGGCGGAGTTCCCGACGGCGGCACCGCGGACGGCGGCGGCGACGGCGGTGGCAGCAGCGGCACCTCCGGTACGTCCGGAACGAGCGGTACCTCCGGCACGTCGGGCGGCACGTCGGGCACCTCGGGAACGTCCGGCACCTCGGGGAGCAACGGCGCGACCACCACGCCTGCTGACGGCGGCACCGCCGCGGCGCCCTCTGGCGACAGCGGCGGCTGCTCCACGACGGGCAGCGACGCGAACGCCAACGGCCTCGCGATGATGAGCCTCGCCGGACTCGGCCTGGCGCTCGTCCTCCGCGCGCGCAGCAAGAAGCGCTGAGCGCTTCGGCCTACTCGGCGAGCTTCTTCACCACCGCCACGAGGCCATCGGTGACACGCGCGAGGCGCTCGTAGTCGAGCGTGTCGGGCGTGTCGCCCATCTGGTGGTAGTGCGGATTCCGGAACGGGGCTGTGTCGGTGACCATCACGCCCGGGTATCCGACCTGCCAGAACGACCACTGGTCGCTCCATCCCACGCCGGTGACGAACGACGGCAGCGCCGCGCCTTCCGAGGGGAAGCGCGCGGCGCCGCGGAACGTCGCCACCGCCTCACGCACCACGCCGCGCGATCCGAGGTTGCCGACGAACGCGATGAAGTCGCCGCGGTCGGGGTAGAACCAGCTCACGACCGGCGGGTATTTCTGCGAGCCCGCTTCGTCGCGGAAGTACCCCAGCGTCTCGAGGCTGAGCATCGCGACGATGTCGTCGCCTCGCGCCTTGCACGCCTTCGCGTAGACGAGGCTGCCCATCTCGGCGTTCCAGAAGTACGGCGGCTCCTCGTTGACGAACGTCACGAAGCGCAGCGTTCGCGACGGCGCGTACTTGCTCGCGACCAGCGATCGCGCGATCGCCAGGAGCGCGGCCACACCGCTCGCGTTGTCGTCGGCGCCCGGACCGCCCGCGGCCGTGTCGTAGTGGGCGCCGACCACCACCACCTCCCGCGCGCGCGCCCCGCCGGCCACCACCGCCTCGAGGTTCGCCACCATCACGCCGTCCGAGGAATAAGGGAGCCTGGTCACCGTTAGACCATCATCGCGAAGCGACCCCTCGATGGTCGCGCCAGCACGCTCCAGGGTGCCCGCGGAGCGCTGGCTGCGATCGCCGCGGGCGCCCACGAGCGCCGTGACGTCGGTGCGCAAGCGGGCCGCGAGATCCATCTCGCGCGCCGATGAAGGCTCGAGGGGGCCGTGATGGCTCCGCCCCGGCATCACCATCGTAAAGGCCAGGAAGCCGGCGGCGAGCAGCACGACCCCGGGATAGAAGATCAACCGGGCGCGCGTGCGCCAGGACCTCGTTCGCCACCACCTTCGCACTGCCGGCATCCTACTCTGTGCTAGAAACGCGAGCATCCATGGCCAATAACCTCGTCGAAAACCTGGGCAAGGAGCTCGAGCAGATCGACCGCGAGTACGCATCGGACTTCGCGGGTCACTCTCGTCTCACCCGTGACGTCGCGCAGATCGACCGCATGATCAAGCGCACCGCTTCGATCGTCGATCAGGTCGACCGCATTCCCGCCGCCGCCCAAGGCGCCGATCTCGCTCGCGTGCGCGACGCCGCCACCGAGAGCCTCCGCATGTACAAGGCGGAGCGGGAGGCGATCGTGAAGGCGCAGGCGGTCGGCCCGACCTTCGAGCAATTCTCGATGGAGGCGACGAGCGCGAACTTCGTCTTCGCGCGCTACCTGCGGCACTTCGCCGGCAAGGACCGCGGCACCCGCGACGTCGCGCTCCTCGGAGAGATGGTCGAGGACCTCCGCCAGATCGACAAGCGCATGACCACGGTCCTCGAAGAGTCGAAGAAGGCCGGCGAGTTCGAGCGCGACCGCCAGGTGGTGCGCGACAGCCTCGCGCAGTACCAGAAGGAGATCGAGCTCATCGAGGAGGCCCAGAAGAGCGGCACCCCCGACGAACAGGCGAGCATCCTCGCCACGCTCGCGAACAACCAGTTCGCGGTCTACCAGGGTCACTTCGCCGGCGAGGCGCGCGTGTCACGCCGTCCCGCGCTGCTCATGCGCGTCGTCGGCACGCTGAAGAAGGTCCGCGAGCGCATGGTCGCTCTCCGCGAGGGCGGCCTCCAGATCGAGTTCAATGACAAGAACATCGGCATCGTCGAGGACCGCCTGAAGACCTACGACACGGAGCTCGCCGAGATCCGCAAGGTCCGCCAGGCGACGCCGATGACCGAGATCATGGGCGAGCTCGGCGGCGCAGCGAACAAGCTGTTCGACGAGTACCGCGGCAACTTCGCGGACAAGCCGCGCAACCTCGCCGACATGCCGCGCCTCGCGAGCATCTGCGACAAGCTCGGCGAGATCCGCCGCCAGATGGTCGACATGTCCTTCGCCGAGGACAGCGAGATGAACCAGAAGAACCTCGACATCGTCACCGAGCAGCTCGTCATGTTCGAGGGCGAGTACGAAGCGGTCGCCCGCGCCCAAACGGCGAAGTAGCCGCAGCCGAGCGGCGCCAGCATCACCATGGCCGTCCACGTCTCCATCCACGATGTCTCCCCCGCCTGGCGCGACGAGGTCGAGCTCGCGCTCGAGGCCGCGCACGTGCGAGGCGCGAAGCCGGCGCTCCTCGTCGTCCCCGATTTTCACGGTCGTGCCTCGCTCGCCGAGCATCCCGACTACTGCGAGCGCTTGCGCGAGCTCCAGGCCGACGGGCACGAGATCTACCTGCACGGCTACTACCACCAGGCACGCAGCTGGGATGCGAGCCGCTCGGCGAGCACCGGAAACGCCACCGTGGCGCGCGCACGTCACGCCTTCGCGCAGAAGGTCGTCTCCGGCGGCGAGGCGGAGTTCAGCGACGTCACTCACCAGGAGGCGCTCCATCGCCTCGACGAAGGCGAGCGCATGCTGCGCGACGCCGGCCTCTCCATCCGCGGCTTCGTCGCGCCCGCATGGTCGATGCCGGCGTGGGTCCACGAGCTCCTCCGCGAGCGCGGCTACGGCTTCACCGAGGATCACACGCGCGTCTACGACCCCGCGACGAAGCGCTCTCGCGCCAGCGTCGTGCTCAACTACGCGAGCCGCACCCCGGGCCGACTGCTGTCGAGCGTCGCATGGTGCCGCATCGCCCGACCTGCGCGCCGCCTGCTGCCCGCGCGGATCGCCATCCATCCCGCGGACATGAAATACGCGCTACTGCGAAGTGAGATCGCGTCTCTGCTCGCCTGGGCCGAAGGAGACTTCGTGGCGACAGGTGCGGAGCTGCTCGCGGCGAGCTGACCGGCACCACGATTTCCGTTTCGGAATCGTGCGGGCGCCAGTTAACATCGCGTCACGTGACGAACCTCGATTCCGCAGCCAGCGCGACGCGCCTCACCGATGCCTGCGCGCGCGTACGGGCGGCACTCCAGCCCGACGACGTCCTCGATGCCGCAGCCGACGAAGCACGGGCGCTCACCGGCGCGCGTCACGCGTGGGCAGCACGTCTCGAGAGCGGCAACGTCGCGTCGGTGCGAAGCGCCTCCAATGACCGCGCGGGCGCGGAGCCGCCTCCCCCTCCCCTCGCCGCCATGCTCGCGTTCGCGAAGCCGACCGCGCGCGTCGAGAACGGTTTCCTCGTGGTCGCGCTCCTCGGCTCGGGCAACGTCGCCGAGGGCATCCTCGTCGTCCCGAGCGCCGCTCCCTCGGCCGATGGGATCGCCGAGGCTGCGGTCGGTCACCTTGCGACGGTGGTGGGCTTCGCGCTCGAGGCGGCACGTCTTCGCGCACGCGTCGACGCTGTGACCAAGGCGCGCGAGACGTTGCTCGCGAGCGTGTCGCACGACCTCCGCAATCCGCTGAACACCTTCGCGATGAGCGCCGGCCTCCTCCGCGACGACATGGAGCGCAACGACGTCGACACGACGCGCGGCATCAGCCTCGTCTCCCGCATGGAACGAGCCACGTCGCGCATGCAGAGCCTGATCGAGGACCTCGTCGAGGCAAGCCGCATCGACGCGAAGAAGATCGACTACGCCACTCGCGAAGAGAGCGCCGCGCAGCTCATGAAGGACGCAGCCACCGCCGCGACCCCCTCCGGCTCCGAGAAGAGCGCCGCCGTCGTCTGCGATGAGCTCGACGACAGCGCGCGCGTCATGGTCGATCGCGCTCGCACGATGCAGCTCATCGCCAAGGTCATCGCGTTCGCGGCGAAGTCGACCGGAGACGGCGGCACCATTCGCCTCGCAGTCGCCAAGGTGGCGGGCGTGGTCACGTTCACCGCGCGCGCCATCGGCCCCGGCGGCGTGCCGGTTCCTCCGCCCGCCGAAGGCCGAGGTGGCCTCGCGCTCTTGATCGCACGAGGCCTCGCCGAGGCCCAGCGCGGTACATTCCGCATCGAGCCCGGCGACAACCTCGTCCTCTCGTTCACGCTGCCGAGTGTGACGACGTAGGCTTCGCGCGGCCGCTCGCGATGAGCCGCGCGACCGTCGTGCCCAGCGTTCCGGGCTGCACCGGCTTCGCGACGTGCGCGTCGAAGCCCGCGGCGATGGCCTTTGCCGCGTCCTGCCGCGAGGCGTAGGCGGTGAGCGCGATGGCGGGCATCGCCTGGGCGAATGCTCGTGTGCGCACCATCTTGATGAGCTCGATGCCGTCGTGATCGGGTAGGCCGATGTCCGAGACGAGGATGTCGGGGCGCTCTGCATCGATCGCGTCGAGCGCCGCTGTGGCCGTGCCAACCGAGGTCACGCGCGCGCCGTACCGCTCGAGGATGGTGGTGATCAGCTCGTTGCCGTCGGGATCGTCTTCCACCACCAGCGCATGCACACCGGCGAGCTGCGGCTGGGCCGAGACCGGAACGGAGAGGCGCGCCGCGTCTGCGTCCTCGGCCAAGGCCTCCTCGGCGGCGATGGGGAGCCGCACCGTGAACATCGCGCCCAAGCCCCGCCCAGCGCTCGACGCGACGACGCTCCCGCCGTGCTCGTCGACGAGATGCTTGACGATGGCGAGTCCGAGCCCGAGGCCGCGCGCCTTCGCGTCCTCCGCCTGACGGAAGCGCTCGAAGACGTGAGGCAGGAAATCGGCAGCGATCCCCTCGCCCGAGTCCTTGACCGTCACCTGACCGCTCTCGCCGTCGCGCGTGACGCGCACCACCACCGTTCCGCCGGTGGGCGTGAACTTGATGGCGTTGGAGAGAAGGTTGCCGATGATCTGCCGGAGCCGGCCGGCATCGCCCTTCACGCAGCCCACGCGCTCCAGCGACACGTCGAGGACCACGCGCTTGGACGAGCACTGCGGCCGCGCAGCCTCGATCGCGGCCTCCACGACCGAGGCGAGGCCGACGAGCTTCGAGTCGATCTTCAACGAGCCGGTGACGATGCGCGAGACGTCGAGAAGGTCGGCGACGAGGTGGTTCAACGCGTGCGCATTGCGATCGATGGTCTCGATGGCGCGGCCCAGCTCCTCGGGAGCGAGCTGTCCGTTCCGCATCATGTCGGTCCACCCCACGATGGCGTTGAGCGGCGTGCGCAGCTCGTGCGAGAGGGTGGCGAGGAACACGTCCTTCGACTTGTTCGCCTGCTCGAGCTCCTCGCGGCGCTTCTCGGTCGTCTCGTGGAGCCGTGCGTTGTCGACGGCGACGGCGATTCTCCGCGCCAGGTCCTCGGCCAGCGCAACGTCGGCTTGTTCGTAGGGCAGGCTGCCCTTTCCGCGCGCCAGCGTGAGCGTGCCGACGCTGCGCTCGCGAGAGATCAGGGGCACGCAGATGTACGCGGCGACATCGAGCTCGCCGAGGAAGCGCAGGTTGTCGATCCCGCGTCCGGAGTGCGCCCCGGTGAGCTCCTCGGCGACGTCGAGGTAGATCTCGGGACGTCCCGAATAAGCGACCGTCGACGGGCCGAGATCGAAGCGCGGGTCGTCGAGCAGCTTCACCGCCGCGGGAGCCGCCGAGAGCTTGATCCTCTTCTGCGGCTGACCGTCGAGCATGTCGAGCATCGCGAAGTCGCCGAGGATCGGCAGCGCCCCGCGGAGCACCGCCTCGATCTCCATCGGATTTTCCAGCGTCGTACCGAGACGGCGGCTCGCGTCCGCAAGCATGCG
>JAYTZB010001037.1:0-7736 GCA_043742085.1 Polyangiaceae bacterium | reverse complement strand
TGATAGCGCGCGATGTTGGCGACCAGGCCGCGCTCCGCGGGCGTGAGCCCCATGATGTCGGAATGGAGGATCAAGTAGAAGCTGTGCTTGTGGTGCCCGTCGTAGCGAACGTAGTCGCCGACGTCGTGGAGGACGGCGGCGGCGCGCAGGATCAAGCGCTCGCGGTCGCCGAGGCGATGCACCTCGGCCATGTCGTCGAAGAGTGACGTCGCGAACGACGACACGAGCTCGCCGTGCGCCTGGTCGAAGTCGTAGCGGCGGCCGAGACGGATGCAGGCATCGACGACGGTGCGCGTCTCCGATTCCTTGTCCCAGCGATCGAAGTACTTGTCGACGAGCTCCTCCAGGATGCCTTCCTTGAGGCCGACGCCCGGCGCGACGATGGCGGTCGCCTTGAACATCTCGGCGACGCGCACGAAGATCGACGCCGCGGTGACGATGGTGTCCGCGCGATCGGGCCGCAGGCCGAAGCCGTCGCGCCGCTGCTCGACGGTCATGCCGAAGAGCTTGCCGAGCAGCGAGCGCGCGGCGCCCATGTCGACCGCGCGCGGGTAGCCGGCGTGTCCGCCCTTCAGCGGACACAGCTCGGAGAGCGTGTCGACGCTTCCGCCGGTGCCGACCACCAGCTCGAACGGCACCTTGCGGAGCTGCGGCACGGCCTCGGCAAGGGCGCGGTCGACGCCTTCGAAGAGGAGCTTCTGCCGTGTTCGATCGACGGTCTTCGCGCCGCGCAGGTACGTCTCGAGGAGGCGGACGGTGCCGACGGGCAGCGACATCGCGAACGCGTTGCGGCCGTGATCGAGGTACGTGAGCTCGGTCGAGCCGCCGCCCACGTCGACGAGCAACGCGCGGCGATCGGAGAGCGCGAGCCGCCGCACGACGGCGAGCTGGATGAGCCGCGCCTCCTCGACGCCCTCGATCACCTCGAGCTCGATGCCCGCCTCGCGCCGCGCGCGCTCGACGAGCGTTGCTCCGTTCGACGCCTCGCGCACCGCGCTGGTGGCGGTGGCGCGGTACACGTCGACCTTCGCGGCATCCATCGCCTGCCGGAAATCGCGGAGCGCGCTGCACGCGGCACCGATCGACGCCGACGCGAGACGACCGGTGACGAAGACCTCGCTGCCGAGCCGCACCGGCGCACGCAGGCTGGTGACCTCGCGGAACGACGTCGTTGCTTCGGGGAGGAGCGAGAGCTGCTCGCGACCGAGCGCCGGCGCATTCGCTTCGACGATGCGAAGACGCAAGGCGTTGGAGCCCAGGTCGAGCGCAGCGAAGCGCGGCATCCTGAACTTCTATCACGCGTGTGCTAAAAACGAGGACGTGAGCGCGAGTGACCAGGGCGTGAAGAGCGTCACGGCAGATCCACAGCCCTTCGAGCGCGCCAAGCTGCCCATGATCCTCGCGGCGGTCGGCATCACGGTGGGCCTCGCCATCTCCGGCTCGCTCGACCGGACGCCGGCGCACGCGGGAGATCCCGCACCGTCGGTGCCCTTCGGCGGCGCGGTCGTGCTGGCCGGGTGGGTGGTCGGCATCGCCGCGCTGCATCGGCTCGGCCGAGCCGGCTCGATGCCGGACCGCGACCGGAGCGCGCCGGCCGCGGCGCCGGCGAAGGACGCGAAGCCGGTCGTCGACGACGAAGGCAAAGGCGACGAGAGCGACGACGACGACGACGACGACGACGAGCCGAAGCTCTAGATCTCGCTGCGGAGCACCACGATGCCGACGTCGGGCCCGAGCTTCGGGACGCGTGCTGCGCCGTAACCGAACGGTCGATCGGCGATGGTGATCGGCGCGGCATCGGGGCCGCTCGCGGTCTTCGCGGTCAAGCCGATCTCGGCGAGCGCCTTCTCGTCGGGAGGCGGCGTGCCGCGCGCGCCGTAGACGCCATCCTTGTCGAACAGCATCACGTAGAGAACGGGGAGCTTGCCCTTGTCGTTCTCGCGCATCAGGCGATCCTGGAGATCGCGCTTGAGCGCCTCCTGGAGGTGGTACGCGAAGCGCCGATAGGTCCAGCCGGTGACGAGGAGACCGATGAGCGAGCCGTCGTCGCGCTTCACCGGCACGCCGGCCACCCATTCCCGATCAGGGCCTTGCGGATTGGGCACGCCGGGGAACTGTCCCTGCGTCGTGACGTAAGCCTCCCCCGCGAGCGCCTTCTTCAAATCGGGATATGCGCCGACGAGATCCTTGCCGGCCATCGTGTCCTGCTCGAGGTCGTTGCGAACCGCGATTCCCTTGTCGTCGGTGAATGCGAAGAAGGTCGATTTCGCGACGCCGAGATCGGGGACCTGCTGGCGCACCTTGAGGAGAGCGGTGCGGACCTGCGGCGCGTTCTGCTTCGCATCGAGCTGCTTGGGATCGGTCTCCTTCGCGAGGTGAGCGGCGATCCGCTTTCCGCCTTCCGGGAGACCGCGATCGATCTCGGCGACGTCCTTCTCGGCGAGCTCGACGAGCATCTTCACGTTGGCCCGCGCCTCTTCGGCGCTCACCTTGCCCTTGTCCTTGCAGCCGGACGCGAGCAGCGCGGCGGGCGCGACCCCGGCGACACTGACCAAGGAGAGCCCTGCGAGCACGCGCCTACGACCGAGCATCATGATGTCGGCAGCATACGACGAATCGAGGCGAATGGAGCGTGTCGGCCGCCGGCGATTCTGCTAACTAAAACGCCGCTCGCCGAAGTGGCGGAACGGTAGACGCAGCGGATTCAAAATCCGCCGTACGAAAGTACGTGAGGGTTCGAGTCCCTCCTTCGGTACTGAAAACGCGAGCGCTGCAGGTCAGGGACTCAATCCCCATTCAAGCCGCTGTCGGCGAAGATATCGGCGTCCGACTGCATCGATGGACACTCGTTCTTGCAGTTGCTCTGCGCGCAGGAACCGACGTCCTGCAGCTTGCTGGCGCCGTTCGAGTGCGCGTCCTGGCAGGTGAGAATGCAAACGAGGTCGTCCTGCGCGCACGGTGCAATGCATTCTTGCAATGCCTTGCAGTCGGCGCTGCTGTTGCACGCCATGACCTCTGCGCAGCACTTCTCCTTGGCGCACTGATCACACGCCGCGGGCTCACCGACCTTCAATGCCAGGTTCTTGCACGAGACCGCCGAGTCCATGGGATCGGGAGCGACCGCGGAGTCGCCCATCGCGTCGTCAGGCCGCGTTGGAAGGTCGATCCGCCCGTCATTGGGGGAGCTGCTGCTGCACGCCGCGCCTGCCATGACCACCGCCGCGACGCCGGTGAACCCCAGAATAAAAAGGAATTTACGCACCCGTTGCCTCCACCGAGTCAAGCGTACCGCTTCGCGGCGCGATGGCCACCTCCGCAGGCAATCGAGGCCATATCGCCCATTGTATGATTTGGAATTTGATTGCCAGCCCAATCCGAAGTGCCGTATTGGCTTCTCCCATGAGCAATCTCCGCAACACGATCGAAAGCCTGGCGTCGCAGTTCGCATCGAGTGTCCTCGACGCGCTCCGCAGTGCATCGATCGACGAGCTCGCCGACGTGGCCGGCCGCGGCGCGCCCGCACGTCGCGGCCCCGGTCGCCCGCGCGCGGAGAGCAACGACAGCTCGACCACGGCGGCGCCCGCATCTGCGCGTCGCGGTGCGGCCGGCGGCGGTCGCGGTCGTGGTGGACGGCTCGGTCGTCGCACGCAGAACGACATCACGCGCATGGTCGAGTCGATCGTCGACATCCTCGCGAAGAACGGCGGCGGCCTCCGCTCCGAGCAGATCCGGTCGGCGCTCGGCGTCGAGGCGAAGGAGCTCCCGCGTCCGCTCGCCGAGGCGCTCTCGTCGGGGCGCGTCACGAAGACCGGTCAGAAGCGCGCCACGACGTACTTCGCTGGCAGCGGCGGCGGCGCGGCGCCCAAGCGCCGTGGTCGCCCGGTCGGTCGCAAGAACAAGAAGCGCTGATTGCGCCGACTGCGCCGATCACGTTCAGCGCGCTGATTACTTGAGCGCGCCGAGTCGCTGCTCCGCCCAGTGGACGGTGCGCGACTTGGTGCCCTTCGGCCACGCGGCCACGACGCGCTCGTACGCTGCGCGCGCCTCGGCCTTCTCGCCGTTCGCCTCGTGCGCCATGCCGAGGTAGTAGCGCGCGCGGGCCACGAGCATCGCGTCCTCGAGTGACGAGCACGTCGACGTGACGCGCACGAGCGACGGCAATGCCTCGTTCGGTCGACCCACGAGCGCGTAGACCTTGCCCACCGCGAAGTCGAGGTTCACCGCGCGTCGCGATCCGACGGGCAGCGGTATCTGCGGCATGCGCCCGATCGCCTCGAGCGCCTCTTCCTTCGTCTCGGCGAAGCCGCCCCAGATCGCCCACATGCCCCACGCCGCGCGCGTGCTGTGATCGCCGCCGGCGAGCCGTTGCTTCTCGTGCTCTACCCACCTGGCGCGCTGGCGGTCGAGCTCCGCCTTCTTGATCTCGCCGCTGCGATAGAGCGGCTCGTAGAACGCGATGCTCGCGTCCTGCGCGAACGGGTAGGCGGGCCACGCGTCCATCAGATCGAGGAAGCCGTGCGCGACCTTCGCGGCGCCCGCGATGTCCTCGGCCTCGTAGAGCACGTTGATGCGCACGCGCGCCGGCATGGCGTGATCGAATTGATCGGAATTCGCCGGAAGGTTCGCGTCGAACTCCTTCGCGAGCTGATCGGCGCGCGGGAGATCGCCGTCGACGATCGCGAGATACATGCGATCCCAGCGCTCGCTCGAGGCGCGCTTGTCCGGCGGATAGAGCGCCCACGCGCGCGACAGCGCTTCCTCGACGCTCGGCCGCGGCGCGCCGTCCGCATAGAGCGCACGCGCGAAGGCGGTGAACGCCGTCGTCGACGTGGGCTCGAGCGTGCGCCACTGCGCTGCCGCCTCACGCGCGCCATGACACTCGCCGAGATCGCTGAGGAGGCGATAACGCGTCTCGAGGCAGGTCGAAGCGACCGGCGACCGCTTGAGGCAGCGCTCCGTCACGCCGAGCGAGTCCTGCACATGACCCAGGTTGCGCTCGGCGTTGGCGAGCGCGGCGAGCGCCGGCACGAACCCCGGGTCGAGCCGCACCGCCGCTTCGTACGCAGCCTTCGCGGCGTCGTCGGCGCCCTGTTTTTCCCGGGCGCGACCGAGGAAGAACTGCAGCTCGGCGTCGCGCGGAAACTGGAACACGGCGCCGGTGAGACGCGTCTCCCACTCGTCGAGATCGGGACGCGGGCGCACGTACGGCTCGCATGCTTCGAGGAGCGCGGCGTCTCGCTCGACGAGCATGTGGCGATGCTCGAAGGCATTCTGGAACGAGGCCTGCGCGCCGGCGGGATCGTCCTGCACGGTCTGGATCGCGAGCTGGAGATGCGCCGCGGCGAACATCGGATCGAGCTCGACGGCGCGACGCAGCGTGTTGCGCGCCTTGCCCGTGGCACCGTCGTGCCAGAGCTGCATGGCTTCGGAGTATGCCGCCTCCGCCTCGGGCACGCTGGAGAGGGGGCGCGCGGCATCCGCGCCTACCGTGACGGACGTGGTCTTCCGGACGAGCATCACCACGGCCCCCAGCGCACCGAGCAGCGCGAGCGGAAGCGCGAGCTGCGTGAGCTTCCGCCGTACGCGCTCCTGGCTCGCTGGCGTCCGCTCGGTGGTGCGCTCCGCAGGCGCGGCGGCTTCGGCGGCCGGCGGCACCGAGACGCTGGTCGGCACCCGCGTGGTCGCCGCGAAGGCGCTCGGATGATCGGCGTCCGAGATGCGCGGCGTGATCCGCACGCGATCGCCGCCGGTGGTCTGCATGGCGAACGGCTCGATGGCGTCGGCGACGTCGGCCATCGATGCGAAGCGCGCGTCGGGCTCCTTCGCGAGTGCCCTCGTGATGGTCTGCTCGACGACCGCCGGGATGTCCTTCGCGCGATCGTGCAGCGGGGGAGGGGGCTCGGTGAGCACCCTCGCGACGAGCTGGAGCACGTCACCGTTGTCCGACCACGGCCGCTCTCCAGCGAGGAGCTCGTAGGCCATGACGCCCCATGCGAACTGATCGCAACGAGCGTCGATGTCGCGTCCCTTGATCTGCTCCGGAGCCATGTAGACCGGCGTGCCCGCGATGGAGCCGCTGCCGGTGACGGTGTCGAGCTTCTGCTGGTCGGTGCCGGTCATCGTGCGCCGGGCGATCCCGAAGTCGAGGACCTTCACGACGCCGTCCTCGCGGATCATGACGTTCTCGGGCTTCACGTCACGATGAACGAGGCCGGCGCGGTGAGCGACCTCGAGGGCACGCGCGACGTCGACCAGCCAGCGCAGCTTCCGGGCGACCGTCACCTCGGGGCTCGTGCCGAGGGTGCGTAGCGTCGAGCCCACGACGTATTCCATCGCGAGGTAGAGGCGACCCGAGGACTCGCCGACGTCGTAGATGCCGACGACGTTGGGATGGCTGAGGGAGGCGACCGCCCGGGCCTCACGGAGGAGGCGGGCCGAGAACTCGCCGACGAGGCGCTCCGAGTCGTTCGAATCGCGGTCCGGGACGACGATGACCTTCAGCGCGACGGTCCGCTCGAGGCGCGGATCGAAGGCGCGGTAGACCTGTCCCATGCCGCCCTGGCCCAAAAAGCCGCGGATCTCGTAAGGTCCGACGAGGTCTCCAGGCTTGAGCATCGGGACGTAACGCGGAGAATAGACCGGAACTGCCCGCTAGAATCCGCTAGCGATGCTGAATTTGGCGTGGTAACAACGCCATCCCTTTCGCGATCTCTCGTGGATCGTGGGTTTCGGGATAGCCAGCAAATCGCGGAGCGACGTTAGATGCCGAGTGAAGCCGTACAGTGTAAGCCGCTCGAAGTGGTCGTCAGCGACCGCGGGATCGAGCGCGCCATCAAGATGCTCAAGCGCAAGCTTGCCTCCGAAGGCGTGCTTCGTGAGCTCAAGATGCGCCGCCACTACATGAAGCCGAGCGTGAAGCGCCGCAAGAAGCAGGCAGAAGCTGCGCGGCGTCGCCGGAAGAGGGCGAAGCTGGACGCGGCCCCGCCGAAGCCGTAAAAACGGCTTCTTCTACTCAGGGGCGAGGGGCTACCGCCCCTCGCGCTCCCGAGATGGCGTGGACCGGCGTTTGGCCCGCCCCTCGCGCTCCCGAGATGGTGCTCGCGAGGTGAGAGATTCCCGCATCGGCCTTACGGCGGATCGCGGGCGTTTCTCGTTTGTGGCACGCTGATGGGGTGAGCGACGGGACCGATCCGAAAGAGGCTGCGCTCCGGAAGGTGCGGCGGTTCGTGGAGACCTATACGGCCAAGGGGAAGTACGGGCTTTATCCGGTCGAGGGGGTTGTCGAGAACGTGGTCGAGGGGCTGGCGGAGAATCTCGTCGCGCATGGGCGGATGTACTGTCCTTGTGCCGACGTCGAGGACTCCAAGACCAAGGGCTCGGCCATGGTCTGCCCGTGCACGCCCCATCACGAGGACATCGCGCGGCAGGGCTACTGCGACTGCGCGCTGTTCGCGTCGCGCGACTTCGTCGCGGAGGAGCGGCTCCGCAAGGGGAAGTGAAACGCGATCCGCGCGACGCCTTGCGCGCCGTCGCGGCATCGAAGTAGCGTCCCGCATCATCATGGCCCTCGAGCTCCTCGCCCCGTGCCCGCCCTTCGATCTCCCGGGGACCGATGGCACGAACCACTCTCTCGCGGACGTGAAGGGCAAGCTCTTCGTTCTGCTCGTCTCGTGCAATCACTGTCCGTACGTCATCGCGTACGAGCCGCGCATGGTCGCCCTCGCGAACGAGTACGC
>JAYTZB010001036.1:0-1737 GCA_043742085.1 Polyangiaceae bacterium | reverse complement strand
TGAGCGATCGAGGCGAGCAGCCTCTTCCTTGATCTCCTGGAGCATCGACTCGGGGAAGTAGAGACTCTGCTTCCTCTTGTCGGTCTTGGAGCTCTCGGTTCGCAGGTTAGAAATCGAGTCCTTGTCGTTCGCCAAGGGAGCCTCCGCGGGCAGTGCGTTGAGATGGGTGCGCGCGCGTAGGCCGATCGATTACTGCTGGTACTCCCTCAGGAATATCAACCGTGCGGGGCCTTCGCTCCGACAATGATCCACTTCTGTAGTGCATACGTCCAGCGGTTTTATCGGGCCAACTGCGGGTAGGCTTGGGCGCGTGAAGTATCTGCGACGCGTCCTTCTCCCTACTGTGGCTGCATTCGCGGGTGGTCTCGCTCTCGGGGGCATGCGCGCAGAGGCCACGCCCGAGGCTCAGAATCCGTACCAATCGGTCTCGCAGCTCGGCCGCGTGCTGGTCCAGATCGAGAACAACTACGTCGACCCGGTCGAGCGCGGGAAGATCGTCGAGGGCGCCATCAAGGGCATGGTCGAAAATCTCGACCCGCACTCCTCGTATCTCCCGCCCGACGAGTGGAAGCAGTTCCAGAGCGACACCGAGGGGAAATTCGGCGGTGTCGGGCTCGAGGTCGACGGTCGCGGCGAGAAGCTCGTCGTCATCGCACCCATCGAGGGCTCACCGGCGTTCCGCGCGGGCATCAAGAGCGGTGACCAGATCATCGCGGTCGACGGCGAAGACGTCGTGACCCAGCCGCTCGACAAGGTCGTCAAGCGGATGCGCGGTGCGGCGGGCACCAAGGTGAAGATCACCATCCACCGCGAGAGCGGGCGCGGCTCTGTCGTGGCCGGCGCTCCCGACTCGGGCACCGGTCCCGCCGACGCCGGCGCCGCGGGCGGCGAGCGCACCGGGCAGACGCTCACGTTCGAGGTCACGCGTGAGGTCATCCACGTCTCGAGCGTCAACTACAAGCTGCTCGAGGGGAACGTCGGCTACATCCGCATCAAGCAGTTCCAGGAGCGCGCGCACGCCGAGGTGATGGCCGCGACCGCGAAGCTCCGCGCCGAGGCGAAGGGCGGCCTGCTCACCGGCATCGTCCTCGACGTGCGCTCGAACCCGGGCGGCCTCGTCGACGAGGCCACCGAGATCGCCGACGAGTTCATCTCCACGGGCGGCATCTACTCGATGCGCCATCGCGGGGAGATCATCGAGGACCTCCGCGCGCGCTCCGGCGGAGCGTTCGCCGACATCCCGTGCGTCGCGCTCGTCAACGAGTACAGCGCGAGCGCGAGCGAGCTCCTCGTCGGCGCGCTCCAGGACAACAAGCGGGCGACCGTGATCGGCGCCAACACGTTCGGCAAGGGCAGCGTCCAATCGATCCTGCCGCTCCCCAACGGCGCAGGTCTCAAGCTCACGACCGCTCGCTATTACACGCCGAGCGGACACGCCATCCAGGCCGATGGCATCCATCCCGACGTGGTGATCGAATCGGGAACGAAGGGCCCGCAGGAGAACGCCAAGGTCACGCGCGAGCGCGACCTGCCGGGGCACCTCGCCGCCGAGGGCCCGCAAGGCGGCTCCGCTTCGCGTGATGGCGGCGTGATGGTGGTCGACGGCGGCAGCATCGACATGGTGAGCGGCATGCTCGCGCGTGACGTGCCTGCCGACCCCTCGACGTCGCCGGACGTCGTCTTGCGCGTCGGCTACCAGATGCTCAAGGCGCAGATCGCCGCGCGCACCACGTTCCC
>JAYTZB010001035.1:0-1681 GCA_043742085.1 Polyangiaceae bacterium | reverse complement strand
CCTGCGCGAGCTTCACCCAGACCGCGGACGCATCGTGCGTCGACTGCCACATGAGCACGGGCGGCAGGAGGCCACGTGGCCACACGGTGTTGTCGTATGGGTAGAGGAAGCCGAGCTCGGCGGCGTTCGCGGGCGCCGTGCCCGGGCCCTTGAGCTTCGTCTCGGTCGCGGCATCGACGGGAGGGCCGAGCGGCTCGCCGCCAACGCCGCCGAGGCCTCCGAAGCCGCCGGCGCCGGCATCGACACCGGCGAGCGCGCCGTTCTGCGACGACGCGATGGTCACCTTGATCTTCGCGCTGCCCTCCCGCGATCCGAAGCGCGCGGTGAGCGTCCCTTCGCCGACGTTCTTGCCGTTCGCCGTGAACACGCCGGTCGAAGCGACGTCGCCGAGCTCGCCGCGATCGAAGAGCCACGTCGCGGCGACGGGGTTGCCGCTGTACGACGCGCTGAAGGCGACCGGCATGTTCGCGGTGACGACGCCGTTCACGATGGTGATGGCGATGGTCGCGGCGGGCGGCGTGACGACCAGCGTGCCGAGCGCGTCCGGGTCGGTGGTGCCGCCGTCGTTCGCGCCGCCGCCCGAGTCGCCGCCGAAGCCGCCGGAGGTCGACATCTCGACGCTCGCATCGTCGCCGGAGGGCGTGACGAACGTGGACTCGTTCCCGCTGTTGCCGCAACCGGCCTGCACCGCGGCAGCGGCGCTGCCGACGAAGAAGAGGAGAGTGAGGGTGCGACGGAGGCTAAGAGGAGAAGGAGAAGAAGGCCTGATCATGCGTCATGGAATGGTGCCTCTCGCAGCCCTCGCACGCAACGTCCTAGCGGCGATGCTCGCGGAGGTACCCGATCACCCGAGGGGACAGCGCGATCTCGTTCGCCAGGCTGTGCGTCGCGTACTCGTAGACCTCGTCCTCGGCGACGTACGTTCCCTGCGGCCAGGCCCAGTCGATCTGGGCGACGAGCGTCCCGTCCGGTGCCCGCAGTCCGCAGCGGTACGTCTGGTACACCTTCCCCGACTCCTCGCGCACTGCGAGCGCGATCGTGGCGACGAGATCGTGTGGGAGCGCCGGCGACGACACCACCTTGAAGCCCGCCAGGATGAACGCGTTGTTCATGGCGACTCGTAAATCCTGGGGTACGCGCGCCTCCTTCGCGCGCGAGAGGTGGACGGGATCGCTCGACTCGATGAGCGGATCCTCGGCGACGAGGATGGTCGTCCCCTCCACCTCGAGCGGCATCCGATGGACCGCCGGCACCGGCTTGACGTTCCCCATGAGCGCATTGTCGCAGCCCGATGCGAGCGTCAGGAGCGTGGCCAGCGCGAGCGCCTTCACGGGTGGTCCTTGACCCACGTGTTGATGAAGTCGGCGCTCTTCTGCCAGCCAGAACGAAAGCTCTTCTCGAAGGAGCTCTCGATCATGCCGCCGACGCCAAAGACCTTCGCCTCGGCGATGATCGTGACGACGCGCGTGCTCTTGCCCTCGCCGCGCGGCTCGCACGTCACGGTGCCCTCGTTCCGGAGCTTCTCCGTCATGACGTTGGGCTTGATGACGAACTTCAGGGTCTTCGACGCCTTGTCGAAGGTCCCGACCTCGTCGTAGCCGAAGCTCGATCCGAGGAGCTTCGCCACCGCCGCCGGCGCTTCCATCTTCGGCGTCGCCTTGACGGTGCGCACGATCGACGT
>JAYTZB010001034.1:0-2951 GCA_043742085.1 Polyangiaceae bacterium | reverse complement strand
GATGCCGCCGAGCGTCGTTCCCCACGCGCGTCGTGTTGGCGACCGGATGTTCTGCTGTGCCGGCTTCAGATCCGGCGAAGGCGGCGGCCGCAGCGACGTACGCGATGCGGGTGCGGGTGGGATCGACGGGCTCGCGGCCTTCGCGGGGGCAGCGCCCGCTCCTCCTCCGAGCTTCGCGGCGGCCGGTGGCGGCGGACGCGGGAGCACCTCGCCGTCGTGCACGACGAGCGCCGGACGAACCACCTCGCTCTCGCGATCGATCTTGAACGCGGTGCCGCCGCCGAGCTCGGTCAGCAGGTGCACGACGTTGGTGGCGAAGAGCCGGCTCGCCGAGCTCGCCATGCGGCTCGCCAGATCTGTGAGGCCGACGATGGTGACGCCCTTCACGACCACCACCTCGCCCGGCACGCACGCGGAGCAGTTTCCGCCTTGCTCCGCGGCGAGGTCGACGATCACGGACCCCGGCTTCATGGCCGCGACCACCTCGTCGGGGAGGAGCACGGGGGCCCGTTTGCCGGGGACGAGCGCGGTGGTGACGATGATGTCGACCTCCGCGGCCTGCGCGCGGAAGAGCGCGATCTCGGCGGCGAGGAACGCTGCGCTCATCTCCTTCGCGTAGCCGCCGCCGCCCTCGGCGTCTTCCACCACGTCGACGTTGAGGTAGCTCGCTCCGAGGCTCTCGATCTGCTCCTTCGTCGCGGGTCGCGTGTCGAAGGCGCGGACCTCGGCGCCGAGCGCGCGCGCGGCGGCCACGGCCGCGAGACCGGCGACACCGGCGCCGATCACGAGCACGCGCGCGGGCGGGATGGTGCCTGCCGCGGTGACCTGCGCGCCGAACGTGCGCTGGAAATGCTGCGACGCCTCGATGACCGCGCGATATCCCGCGAGATTCGCCATCGACGACAAAACGTCCATTTTCTGGGCGCGCGAGATGCGCGGGATGCGCTCGAGCGCGATGGCCGATGCCCTTCGTCCGGCGATCAGCGCGGGGAGCTCCTCGTCGCGCTCGGGCTGCAGGAGCGATACGAGCAGCGCGCCCTCGCGGAGCTTTGCGGTCTCCTCGTGCGACGGCGGTCGCACCTTGATGACCACGTCGGAGCCGCCCCAGACGTCGGCGGCGTCGCCGATCGATGCCCCCGCGGCCTGGTATGCGTCGTCGTCGATGCCCGAGCCCGACCCTGCGCCGCGCTCGACGCGCACGTCGAAGCCGAGGGCAAGCAGCCGCTTCACCGACTCGGCCGTCGCCGCGACGCGCTTCTCGTTCGCCGCGCTCTCCTTCGGAACTCCGACACGTACCGGGCCTGACACGCGGGCGAGCTTACTGCAGATTTCGTCCTCCGTGGTCGCCCCGCCGAGCGCGACGGGTTACCGCTGCTCC
Organism: Polyangiaceae bacterium; assembly: GCA_043742085.1. GTDB lineage: Bacteria > Myxococcota_A > Polyangia > Polyangiales > Polyangiaceae > Labilithrix. The sequence continues at coordinate 1,573 of JAYTZB010001034.1, read as the reverse complement.
GCGACCGTGCCGCCAGCCGGCGCGGCACTGCCGAGGTCGCCGCGCTGGTCGCCAAGCTCGGGCTTCGCATTTCCCTGAGCGCCACGCGGACGCGCCGCGCGGTAGAGTGAGGCTCGCGCCATGTCCGATACCGCCGAGCTCGTCGCCGCTGGAGCGCGCTTCTTCGACGCGGGGCGATTCTTCGAGGCGCACGAGGCGTGGGAGGTGCACTGGCTCGTCGAGAAGGACGAGACACGGCGGCTGCTCCTCCAGGGCCTCATCCAGATCGCCGCTGCCTTCCACAAGCTCGTCGACAAGGACGCGCCGGAGCCCGCGGCGCGCCTCTATGCGAAAGGCCTCGCGAAGCTCGATCGCTGTCCGGCAGATCTCGCCGGCGACGATCTCGTGAGGTTCACGAGCGCAGTCCGCGCCTGTGCCGATGCCCTCGCCGCCGGCCGCTTCGATCGCGCGATGACCCCACGCTGCGTGGTGGTCCGATGACGACGCTCCTCCGCTCGTTCGCCGTCGTGGCGTGCCTCGTGAGCACGGCATGCACGCGTCCGCCTCCGCCTCCGCCGCCGCCTCCGCCCTGCCGCGTCAGGGCCTCCGCGCTCCTCGCGCAGATGACCCTCCCCGAGAAGCTCGGGCAGATGGTGCAAGCCGAGCGCAGGTACGTCGCGCCCGGGGACATCACGAAGTACGGCCTGGGATCGATCCTGAGCGGCGGCGGCTCGGCCCCCGGCGGAGGGACGCCCGCCGAGTGGGCGGACATGGTCGATGCGTTCCACGCCGAAGCTCGCAGGTCGCGCCTGAGGATCCCGCTCGTCTACGGCGTCGATGCCGTGCACGGTCACAACAACGTCGCCGGCGCCACCATCTTCCCGCACGCCATCGGCCTCGGCTGCGCGCGTGATCCCGCGCTCGTCGAAGAGCTCGCGCGTGCCACCGCGCTGGAGGTGGCGGGCACCGGTATCGACTGGACGTTCGCTCCTCTCGTCGGCCCCGGGCGCGATCCCCGCTGGGGCCGGACCTACGAGACGTTCTCCGAAGACCCCACGCTCAGCGCGACGCTCGGCGCCGCGGCCATACGCGGCTTCCAGGGCCATCGCCTGGGCAGCGATCCGCTGCACGTCATCGCCTGCGCCAAGCACTACGCGGGCGACGGCGCCACCTCGTTCGGCACCTCGCGCATGGACGGCGGCGTGCTCGACCGCGGCGACGTCCGCCTCGACGACGCCGCGTTTCGCGCGCTCGCCATCGCGCCGTATCGCGCGGCCATCGCCGCGGGCGTCGGCACCGTGATGGTCTCGTTCAGCGCGCACGACGGCGTGCCGATGCATGCGAACAAGCATCTCGTCACCGACGTGCTGAAGGGCGAGCTCGGCTTCGCGGGCCTCGTCGTGTCCGACTGGTCGGGTCTCCGCGAGATGCCGGGAACGTACTACGAGCAGGTGGTGGCGTCGGTGAACGCCGGCATCGACATCACGATGGACGCCGAGCACCCCAGCGATTGGAAGGAGTTCCTCGACACGCTCTCCAGGGCCGTCGCGAAGGGCGACGTCACCATGGCGCGCATCGACGATGCGGTCACGCG
>JAYTZB010001033.1:0-12189 GCA_043742085.1 Polyangiaceae bacterium | reverse complement strand
GCCCGTGGGCTCGCGAGCGAAGGGACCCTCGCGTCGCCTCCGGACCTCGGTCCCGTCGTCGCGCAGGAGATCGCGCGCGTCACCGCCCATGCGGGTGGCTCGAAGGCGAGCCTGCTCCTCGGCGCGCCCATCGACTACGGGCGCTTCGCGGTGCCGCGCGGCGCTGGAAGGCCAGGCTCGTACCGCGCGCTTGCGTGGCTCGCCGCCGCGCCGCTGCTCCTCGTCGCGCAGAGCGAGACGCCCGGGGCGGTGGTCGGCGTTGGAGCATCGCGCCTCCATGCGCGGGCCGCGATGCTCCTCGCGCGCGTCTCGGAGCGCGACTTCGATCCCGCGGTTCATGCGTCGTGGTCACGGATCTCGCGGCTCCTCGCCTTCGTGTGGGGACCTTCCGATGATCTCGCGCCCGGCGAGGTGGCCGAGCTCGCCACCGCGCTCAACGTGACCGTCGAGGACCCGAAGCACGTCGCGAACGTGGTGACGGTCGATCGGCTCCGTCATCGAGCCGCGCGCGGTCGTGAGCCGCTCCTCTTCGACGGCGCCGGCGCCCCGGGACGTGCTGGCATCGGCATGCGTCTCTTCGGCGGCCACGCGCCGCCCGACTCGGTGGCACTTGCTGCGCTCGCCCCCTCGCACGAATCGAAGCTTCCGCAAGCGCTCGATCTCGCGGTGTGGATCGGCGCGCCCGAGGCGCGAGCGATGCTGCACGAGGCAGGCGGCGACGGTCTCGCGGGCTACGACGCGGCGCTGGCACGCGCGGTGGCTGCGCGGCCCGGCGACGATGCGCCGGCGCGACACGCTTCGGTGTACGGCTCACAGCTCGACGTCGTGATGACCTGGCTCGCGCCCGTCGACGAGGGATCGTCGTCCGCCGCCGCGCAGCGCGCGACGGTGGAGTCGGCGCTCGCCGCCTGGACCTATGCGCGCCACGATGCGCAGCCGCTCTCTCGCGCGCGTCCGCCGCGCGCGCCGCATGCCGCGAAGGACCTCCAGGTCACGGGCGCGCCGCTCCCCGCGTTCGTCGAGGCCGCGCCCGAGGTCATCGCGCGCATGGTCGCGACGGTGGGTCAGATGCGGCGCGGTCTCGGCGCGATCGGCGGCCTGGCGCCGACGTCGACGGCGATGGTCACGCTCGCCGAGGTCGACGACATGCTGCGCGCGTCGCTGCGCGCGGCGTCTCGTGGCTCGAACGAGGAGTCGCTCACGAGCGAGGACATGGCTGCGCTCGCATCGCTCCCCGCGCGCTTCGCAAGGCTCGAGGATCCGGGCGACGAGGGCGCCCCTGCGATGGTGCCGCTCGTCGCCGAGCTCTACGTCGACGCCGCCACGGATCGGGTCGTGTCGACGGCGACCGGCCTCGTCGAGCCTGCGATCATGGTCGCGCGCGAGCCCGGCACGGGACGCCTGCTCCTCGCGGTCGGCGCCCACGTCGCGCATCGCGATCTCGTCGAGCCTCGGGGCCAGCGAAGCACCGACGCGTCGTATCGCGCGAGGATCGCGAAAGGCGATCTCGCGCCGCGGCACGACGAGAAGTAGCGTCGCCAGGGCTGTATCTGACGTGAGAGATCTTCCGCAATGGTGCGCACCATCGACGCGTCGCTCCTCTCCCGGCGGTAGGGGATGGGCGGTCCTCGGATAGTCTTGGGACTACTTCATGCATCGAACCACGCGCACCGCTCTCTCGGTCATTCTCGTGGCTCTGGGCTGTGTGCCGGTCGCGTGCAACAGCGGAGGCGACGCGGCGAGTGATGCCGGCGTTGATCCCGCTGCGGACGGCGGTGCGTCGGCGGCCGACGCCGCGCCCGTAGAGCCAGCGACGCCATGCGCGAAGCCGACTGACTGCCCGTCCAAGGTCTGCACCGCGGCGGGCGTATGCGCAGCTGCCGCGCCGACCGACGGGGTCAAGAACGGTACGGAGACCGATGTCGACTGCGGCGGGTCGGCGGCGCCGCGGTGCGACGTCCTCAAAGGCTGCGCGTCGGCCAGCGACTGCACGACGGGCGTCTGCAAAGACGTCGGCGTCGGAGTGCAATGCCAGCCGCCGTCACCCACCGACGGCGTGAAGAACGGTGACGAGACCGACGTCGACTGCGGCGGCGCGAAGGCGGCGAAGTGCATCGACGGCAAGGCGTGCGCTGTCCGCAACGATTGCGCGAACGACGTCTGCAGCATGGGCAAGTGCCAGCCGGCCATCTGCGACGACGGCACCAAGAACGGCACCGAGACCGATGTCGACTGCGGAGGCTCGGGCTGCCCGCGCTGCATCGACCTCAAGGGTTGCGCGGTCGCCGACGACTGCAAGAGCGGCGTCTGCAAGGACGGAGGCGGCGGAATTCTGACCTGCGCCGTGCCGACGCCCAGCGATGGCGTCAAGAACGGCACGGAGACGGACGTGGACTGTGGCGGCGGCGCCGCAGGCACGCCGAAGTGCGCGGTCGCAAAAGCATGCAGCATACACGCTGATTGCGCGAGCGACGGTTGCGACTACAACGGGAAGTGCGCGCGCGGCCGAAGTTGCACCGGGAAGTACGGCGGCGACACGTGCGGCACGGGCGGCGCTGGGGGACAGGGCGCAGCCGCGTGGGAGAGCTGCTGCGCGACCGCCCCTGCCGGAGCGGGCGGCGTCGCGATGAACAAGTACCAGGTCACCTCGGGACGGATGCGCGAGTTTCTCACGCGCGTGAAGGGCAACGTTCGTCAGGCGGTGCGCGATGCACGTGCCGCAGGTCAGCTGCACGGGGCGACGATGGACGCGGCGTGGGATCTCTACCTCCCGACCGCGATGGACGGCTGCGAGCAGACGGGCACGTGCGACGCCTCGGAGCTCTCCGATCACGCCTACAAAGATGCGACCGTCTACCAGGGGATCTACACGAGCGCGTATCGGTATCTCGGCGGCACGACCTTCAACGGTCAGTCGCTCTCACAGCAGGGCTGCAGCGTGATCTCGCCTGGGACGCATGCCTACTGGATGGATGCGGCGACGCAGGCGAAGTACTTCGGCGACATCCCCGCCGAGCAGACGCAGTCCGACTACGACACCAAGCCGATGAATTGCGTGCCGTACCTCATGGCGCAGGCCTTCTGCGTCTGGGATGGCGGTCGCCTCGAGACGCAGGCGGAATACATCGCCGCGGGCGGGCCAGCGAGCGACGGCGCCTCGGTTCCTTGGGGCACGCCGACGCCATTCGGGCCGGGCAGCACGACGTACTTCGCGTTCCGCTTTCCGACGGCGACCGACGCCTCCCTGCGCGCGCTGAACCTTCCCCCGAGCGATCCGAACTTCAAGTTCATCCCGCCGGCGGGCAAGTCGATCGAGTGGGCTACGTACCTCTACAGCTACGAGTATCCGAGCCTCGTCCAGTACGACTACATCGTGCATCTCAGCGCGCCGGGTCGCCTCACGGCGCGCAGCCCGAACGGTCACGCGGACCTCGTCGGACCGATGATGGAGGTCACGGGCGATGTGAACACCAGCTCCGCCGATCCGAGGACGACCAACACCCGTTGGACCGCGAACGGCTCGTGGGAGGGCCACGGCTGGGGCTTCTACGGTTGGAACTTCAGCTTGGTGAACAAGTACGGCAAACAGAGCCTGCGCTGCGTGTATCCGTAGCGAGCTGTTCAGGGGTCTCATCGCATGTCGAATTCTCTTCGTATGGGCTTCGCGACGCTCGCCGTCGCCGCATTCATCGCGGGCTGCCCGAGCACCGCGACCGACACACCGGCTGACGCCGATGCCGCGCCGCCCGACACCGATGCCGCCGTCGACACGGGGCCGCCGTGCAGTCGGATGACCACGCTGTGCGGGCCGAACAAGGCGTGCATGGGACCGCCGGACTGCGCGTCCGGGCTCTGTCGAGACGACGTCTGCCACGACATTGCGCCCGCGGACGGCGTGAAGAACGGCGACGAGACCGACGTCGACTGCGGCGGAACGAAGGCTCCGGCGTGCGCGGACAACAAGGGCTGCTTGGTCGCGCCCGACTGCACGAGCAGCGTGTGCGTCGGCGGCATCTGCCAGCCTCCGTCGCCCACCGATGGCGTGCAGAACGGCGACGAGACCGGCAAGGACTGCGGCGGCGCGAAGGCCCCGAAGTGCCCCACCGGCGAGGGCTGCAACGCCACCGCCGACTGCGACAAGGTCAAATGCGACACGGTCGCGAAGAAGTGTCTGCCGCCCGCTCACGATGACGGCATCCTCAACCTCGACGAGACCGGCATCGACTGCGGTGGACCGACGATGACCGTCCCGCGCTGTCCGACCGGCGAGGGCTGCGCCGCCGTGACCGACTGCGACAACGTCCTCTGCAACGGCATGTCGAAGCTCTGCGATCCTCCGACGGCGACGGACGGCCTGACGAACGGCACCGAGACCGACAAGGACTGTGGCGGTGGCGCGCCGACCAACGCGCCGAGGTGCGTGTTCGACAAGACTTGTGCAGCCGACACCGACTGCGCGAACGGCGGCTGCTCGATCGGCGGCGGCAAGAAGTGCGCGCCGAGCTCCTGTGCAACGACGGAGAGCGCGGGCATCGCGTCGTGCGGAACGAAGGAAACCGGCGAGGCGGGCGCGGTACACGAGAGCTGCTGCAAGTCGCTCGTCCTGCCGACGCGTACGACAAGGCGCCTCGACAAGTACGAGATCACGTCGGGTCGCTACCGCACGTTCCTGACCAAGGTGGGTCCGAACATTCGCGCGTGGGTCAACGCGTACGTTGCCGCGAAACCGACGTCGCAGCTGGCCACGCTGATCAGCGTGGGACCGAACGTGTTTCCCGGTGGCGCCAACATCAGCACCGTCTATCCCGACCACGACGAGTTCTATCCGCACAGCCTGACGGCCCATACCGAGCTCGACATCGACAACTACGACGGCATTCGCGGTTGCTACAACGGTTACAACCCGGCCGTCGCCGGCAGCGGCGATTACTCCGCGAACACGTATTACAACGACGCCACGCACATGGCGGAGTTCGGGCTGCCGCCGCGGAGCCTCGCGCGGACCGTCTCGGACGAGAAGTCACTCAACTGCGCGATGCCGATGATGCTTGCGGCGTTCTGCGCCTTCGACGGTGGCGAGCTCGCGACTCTTGCCGACTATCACGACGCGTGGGTGAGCCCGAGCCCGCCCGCACCCCTCGTCTTCCCCTGGGGCTCGACCGACCTCTATCGACCGAACTACAACTGGTGCAACGGTCCGTACAACAACGGCGGCTTCAAGTGTCAGTGCGACGGCGTCCACAACACGACGCAGCCCAACTGTCCCGTCGGCGGCTTCACCGCGCTCGGCGAGGCCGGCGTGTTCTACGAGTTCCCCCTGAACACCGACCGATCGCGGGACAACGAGCCGCTCATCGCCGCTCCGGGGCGCCTCTTCATGGACGCCACGGTGCTCAAGAGCGGCGGCGAGTCCTGGTACGATCTGCTCGCGAACCTCGCCGAGTACACGGGCGACTTCAAGGCATCGAACAGCGATTGGTGTGACTTCTCGGCCGCGCCCGCTGCCGGGGACCCACTATGCACGCGCGCGAACCGCAAGGCCGGCGACGTTGGCACCAAGTACACGAAGATCCCCGTCTCCGGCATCATCGGCCGTAGCTGGGAAGGCCATCAGTACGAGTACGGCTCGGTGGACGGATTCCCGGTCACCTTCCAGTACGGCAAGTTCGGCGGTCGTTGCGTGCGGCCTGCGACGCCTTACTGAGGGGCGCGGACGGGCGCTCGCGATCGGGTCTCCAGGAGTCGCTTCGAGGGGCGATCCACGCTAAGGAGGGCCCATCATGGCCTCGTCCCCGTCCCAGCCTCATCCGTACGCGGACTTCGTGCATCGCGTCGAGAAGCCTGCGCGCTATCTCGGGGGCGAGTACGGCGCGGCACGCAAGGACTGGGACGCGCCCGGCGTAGAGGCGCGCATCTGCCTCGCGTTCCCGGACGTCTACGACATCGGGATGAGCCACCTCGGGTTCAAGATCCTCTACAAGATCCTGAACGAGGATCCGCGCACCCTCGCCGAGCGCTGCTACGCCCCGTGGATCGACATGGAGCGCGAGCTCCGCGCGCGCAAGCTGCCGCTCGTCGCGCTCGAGAGCGCCCGGCCGCTCAAGGACTTCGACGTGGTCGGGTTCTCGCTCCAGTTCGAGCTCACGTACTCCAACGTGCTGACCATGCTCGACCTCGGCGGCATCCCGCTGCGGAGCGCGGATCGCGGCGAGGACCACCCGCTCGTCATCGCGGGTGGTCCCACTGCGACCCATCCCGAGCCGCTCTGCATGTTCGTCGATGCGGTGTGCATCGGAGACGGGGAGGAGCGCACCACCGAGATCGCGCTCGTGTGGACCTCGTTGAAGAAGCAGGGTGTCCCGCGGCGCGAGCGGCTCGTCGCGCTCGCCAAGCTGCGCGGCGTCTACGTGCCGGCGCTCTACGAGGTCGCCACCGATCCCGATACCGGCATCGAGATCGTCGAGCGCGCGCTCGAGCCGGGCCTCCCGTTCCCGGTGAAGCGCAACCTGGTCGAGGACCTCAACAAGTTTCCGTTCCCTGACGACGGACCGGTCGGCGGTCCCGAGGCCATCTTCGATCGCATGTCGATCGAGATCGCGCGCGGCTGCACCGAGGGCTGCCGCTTCTGTCAGGCCGGGATGATCTACCGGCCCGTGCGCGAGCGCGACCCCGAGCAGATCGTCGAGACCGTCGCGCGTGCGGTCAAGAAGAGCGGCTACGACGAGGTGAGCCTCACGTCGCTCTCCACCGCCGACTACTCGTGCATCGCGCCGCTGATCGAGAAGGTCACCGCGCGGCTCGCGCCCGAGAAGGTGTCGCTCGGCGTGTCCTCGCTGCGCGCATACGGCCTCGAAGAGACGGTCCTCGACGACATCCGCCGCGTCCGCGCGAGCGGCATCACGTTCGCGCCCGAGGCCGGCAGCCAGCGCATGCGGGACGTCGTGAACAAGAACGTCACCGAAGAGCAGCTCATGACCACCGCCGAGCGCGTCTTCTCGCGCGGATGGGATGGCATGAAGCTCTACTTCATGATCGGGCTCCCCACGGAAGAGGAGAGCGACGTCCGCGAGATCGTGAAGGTCGGCAAGCGCGCGCGCGACGTCGGCAAGAAGGCTCGCAAGGAGTCGAACCAGGGCGGCCCGCCCAAGGTCACGGTCAGCGTCTCGACGCACGTCCCGAAGCCGCACACGCCGTTCCAGTGGTGCGCGATGGACAAGGAGCAGAGCGTCATCGAGAAGCAGGGCTGGCTCCGCGAAGAAGTGAAGAACAGCGGCGTGGATCTGCGCATGCACGACGCCAGCACGAGCTGGCTCGAAGGCGTCTTCGCGCGCGGCGATCGCAAGCTGGGTCGCGTCCTCGAGCGCGCGTATCACGCAGGGTGTCGCTTCGACTCGTGGGAAGACCAGCTGAACATCCACGCGTGGTCCGACGCCTTCACCGCCGAGGGCATCGAGCCCGCGACGTACCTCGGCACCATTCCGGTGAGCGCGAAGCTGCCGTGGGATCACATCGACGTCGGTCTCGAGGACGGCTTCCTGCTGCGCGAATACCGCAAGGCGGTGAAGAGCCGCCTCAGCCCGCCGTGCGGCAAGGTGGCAGGCGCGTTCATCCACGAGACGAACATCGAGGACGCTTCGAAGGAGACGCGCAAGCTCGTTTGCTACGATTGCGGCGTCGCGTGCGACCTCTCGGCGATGCGCACCGAGCGCATGGGTTACCTCGTGAAGCTCGGCGCGAAGACGAAGCGCATCGCCAAGGAGAAGGCGGCGCCGCAGGTCGACGCCGAGGGCAAGCTCGTTCGCGTTCGGCCGCCGAAGGTCGAGCAAGGGGAGGGAAAGCGCTATCGCTTCCTCTTCGCGAAGGTGGGGCCGATGGCCTTCCTCTCGCACCTCGACTTGATCCGGGCGCTTCCGCGTTCGTTCCGGCGCATCGAGATGCCGATTTTCTACTCGTCGGGCTTCCATCCCAAGCCGGACTTCATCTTCTCGCCGGCGCTCTCGCTCGGCGTCGCGAGCCTCTCCGAGGTGCTCGACGTCAAGCTGATCACGAGCGGCGACACCGATGCCGACGAGCTCGCGCTTGCGCTCACGCGCGTCTCGCCGCCGGGCCTCGTGTTCAAGCGTGGTCTCGCGCTGCAGATGCACGACCCCAGCATCGCCAAGGTGATCGACGGCGCACGTTACGCGGTGGGCATTCCGCGGCGCGCGCTCGCGAACATGGGCGGCGAGGCGCGCCTCCGCGCCGAGGTCGAGCGCGTGCTCGCCACGTCGGAAATCAAGGTGGTTCGTCGCTTCGAGCGCGGCCTCGCCAAGGTCGTCGACGTGAAGCGGTTCCTGCGCGGCCTCACCGTGGGCGGTGATCAGGCGGCGGCCTATCTCGACGAGGCGCAGGTGGCGGGCGACTTCATCCCGCTGCTCGCCGACGTGAGCATCATGGGCGACGGCGGCGTGAAGATCGCCGAGGTCATCGAGGCGCTGTTCCCGGAGACCAACGCGAAGATGGGAACGTCGGCGGAGTTCAACGTGAACGCCATCCCGTACCACGCTGTGCGCGCCGAGATGGGCCTGAGCCACGAAGGCGGCTACGTCACTCCGCTCGACCTCGCGAAGGTGATGGAGCTCCGCCCCCCGACCCCGCCGAAGCCCAAGCCGTCACCCACCGACACCCTCGAGGCCTAGCTACCATCGAACCTCCCCAGAGACCGCGGAGGCGCGGAGAGACGGAGGCGACCACGGAGATTGTTTGGTTCGAGACACGCGATGCTCCCCAGGGCATCGAGGACGCATGAACCGCGATGCTGACCTCGGCGATACGCGGCTGCGTTCGGCGGCGAGATCGGCAGCCCATCTGATCTCCGTGCTTTCTCCGTTTCTCCGTGACTCCGCGGTCTCTGGTAGCGGTTAGAGTGCGCGGGGGATGATGGGCTTGTCGGTGGGGGTCGTGGCGTTGCTCGCGCTCGCGGCGTTTGCCGCGGGCCTCGTGGATGCCATTGCCGGCGGCGGCGGGCTCCTCACCGTGCCAGCATTGCTCGCGGCCGGGTTACCGCCGCAGGTTGCGCTCGCCACCAACAAGGGCCAGGCCTGCTTCGGTGCCGTGAGCTCGTTCGCGTCGTTCTGGATGCGCGATGGGATCGATCGCAAGCGCGCTCCCTGGGGCTTCGTCTGCGGCTTCGTCGGATCGCTGGCGGGGGCTTACGTGCTCACCATCATGAAGCCCGAGCCGCTGAAGCCGGTGGTGCTCGCGCTCCTCGTGCTCGCCGCCGGGTTCGTCGCCTGGCCGCGGAAGCCCAGCACCGGCCGCCCTCATGACTGGGCAATGATCGCGCTCATTCCGCTCGCGCTCGGGTTCGGGTTCTACGACGGGTTCTTCGGTCCGGGCGTCGGGTCGATGCTCATCGTGATGTTCGTCCTCGTCTTCGGCGACACGCTCACGCGCGCCTCGGGCAACGCCAAAGTGGTCAATCTCGCGTCGAACCTGGCGGCGTTGATCCTGTTCGCGTCGCGCGGCGCAGTGCTGTGGAAGATCGCGCTCCCGATGGCGGCCGCGAACGCCGCGGGCGCATTTGTAGGGGCGCACATCGCCGTCAAGCGTGGCGACAAGCTCGTACGCGCCGTGGTGCTCGTCGTGGTCGCGGTGCTGGTCGTGAAAATCGCCCTCGACCTCGTTCGCCGGTAAGATGGACGTGGTGACAGGCGCCCGTATCGTCTTCGGCCTGGTCGTGAGCACGCCCGGCAGCGACCTCGCCGCTCTGTCTGGCCGCGTCGATCGGCTGACCACGATGATCGGCGCGCACGTCGGTCTCGAGGTCGCGCGCTTCGACGCACCGACCTACGAGGCCCTCGCCACCGAGGTACGTGAGGGGCGTGTGGATGTCGCGTGGCTGCCGCCGATCGTCTTCGTGCGCCTTGCCGACGCAGTCACTCCGCTGGGCAGCATCGTGCGCGGCGGAAAGACCGCCTACGAGTCGGCGCTCGTGGTCCGCGCCGACTCGCGCATCCGCACCATCGACGGCCTGCGCGGCTCGCGCGCGGGATGGGTCGACCCGTGGAGCGCGGCGGGCTTCGTCCTTCCCCGCGTGAAGCTCGCGCTCCTCGGCGTCGATCCGCGCTCGGTGTTCCGGACGGAGACGTTCCACGGCTCCCATCGCGCGGCCATGAAGGCGCTCGCGGAAGGCGCGTGCGACGTCGCCGGTACGTACGCGCAGTCCGACGAGGCAGGCAACGTCGTCGCGGGCGCGTGGTCCGAGGTGGAGGGCGCGGAGGTGCGGGTGCTGGCGACGTTCGGCGCGATCCCGCCTGACGTGATCGCGGTGCGTGCGGAGCTGGCACCGGAGTCGCGCGAGAAGGTCCTCGAAGCGCTGCGCGCGGCGTGCGCCGAGGAGTCGACACGCAAGGTCCTCCGCGAGATCTTCAACGGTGACGAGCTGCGCGAAGGCCTCGCACCAGGCTACGAGTCGCTGCGAAGCGCGCTCGACATGGCGACGGCGCGCGGTCTCTTCGACTGAGGCGCTCCGCGAGCTCAGTGCTTCGCGACGGGCGTCCGCTTCGGGCCGCTGAGCGTTCGTAGCGCGCGGCAGACCTCGCCGTCGTGGCACGGCCCGACCGCGCCGCCATGCGATGGCCATGGCGAGTCCGCCGCCTTCATCGCGGTCAGGTCGCGGAGCTCCGGCCCGCGCCACGGCGGCGCGGAGTGCGGGAGCTTTGCTTCGCGCTCGTTCGACGAGCTGTCGCCGTGCGTCGCGAACGCGAAGCGGATCTGCGGGACCAGGCCCACGCGCTGCACCGGCGTGCCGTCCGGGAGGGCATAGACCAGCGTCGTCAGACGAAGAACGCCCGCATGCGCATCGTCGTCGACGTACTCCTGCGCGCAGCCCTTGCCGAACGTCGGCGTCCCTACCGTCGGCCCGCGCTTGTACTGCGCGAGCGCGCCCGCGATCATCTCCGCGGCGCTCGCCGTCGTGCCGTCCACGAACGTCGCCACCGGACCGGCCCACCGATCGCGCTCGCGCGGAATCGGCGCGCGATCGATCTCGATGGTGCCGTCGCGACGCTTCATCGCGAAGAGCGGCGCGCCCGGCAGGAAGAGCGAGAGCGCACCGAGCGCGCCGTCGGTGGACCCTCCGCCGTTGCCACGCAGGTCCAGGACCACGCCGGAGAGCCTGCGCGGACTGCGATCGCGCTCGGTGGCGATCAGCGCCGCGAGGTCGTCGCCGAGGTCGTCGCGCACGTCCTTGATCTCGACGATGAGCACGTCGCCGTCGCCGAACGCGATGCGCTCGTTCGGCAGGTCGCCTCCAGCATGCGCGGGCGCGCCGGCATCATCGCTCTTGCCGAGCTCGACGGTCAGGATCGCTCCCGCCCGCAGCACGACGGCCGAGAGCGGCGCCTTCGCGTCGCTGGTGGCAAATCCCAGCTGATCCACCTGCTCGAGCGGTAGTCCTGCGGTCGCCACGCGGGATACGGAGAGCACCACGTCGTCGACCATGAGCGGCGCGGCCGCCGAGTCGGTGACGCGCACGCCGATCGCCGTCGGCACCGCACGTCCCCACAGCCGCGAAGGCGGACGCGACGCCAGATCGACCTCGTAGATCCGTGACTCCTCGTCGAACGGCGCCCACTCACCGTGCGGATCGACGAGCGGCACGTAGGCGCGGACTGCCGACGCGAGCACCACCTTCGCCCAGCCAGCCTTGTCGAGCTGCGGGAAGAAGCGGCGTCGTGCCTCGTCGGCGAAGGGCCTTGCCTCCGCACCATGCGCCGCCTCGAACGCTCCGACGCGACGGCCGATCTCGAACGCCACTTCGCGCGCGAGACCCGTCGGCGGCAGCGGCTCGAGCGTCGCGAGCTTCACGTCGACGCTGCCTGGCGAACGGCGACCGCGATCGAAGGCCTCGCGCAGCTCGTTCGACCACTGCTCGAGCGTCGCGCCTGGCGCGAGCGCTGATTCGCACGATCGTCGCCGCTTGCCTTCGATGTCGGCGATCAGCTCCGGCGCAGCCCGCGCGATGGCCCGTGCCGTCGGCGCATCCTTGGCGAGGCTGAGGAGCCCGTGAGGATCGAGCCAGTCCGCCGCGGAGGTCGCGAACGCTGCGGACGGAACGCCGTCGGGCGCGTAGGCGAGACCCGCGCGCACCTGCTCGACGATGGTGCGCGCCTCCTCGCACGAGAGCGCTGTCGGTTCACCGGAGGG